>NZ_JBEOUR010000028.1:0-38148 GCF_040302605.1 Microbacterium sp. NPDC097977 | reverse complement strand
GCCCAACCCGCCCCCCCCCCCCCTCTACCGCAGCCCGCCCCGCTCGGCTCAATCCCCCGACGGCGCCCCCCCCTCCGGGTTGGCCGCCTTCGTGCTGCGTGGCGGCCTCAGGCGATCGCGCGCAGGCCGTCCACCAGCGGCGTGGTCGGCCGACCGATGAGGCTGGAGAGGGTGCCGTCGGTGTCGCCGAGTGCGCCGGAGGCGATTCCCGCGTCGAGGGCGACGACGAATCCTGCCGTGCCCTCATCGAGACCGGCGGCCAGGAGGCCTTCGCGCTGCTCGTCGGGCGTCAGCGAGTGGTAGACGACCTCACGGCCGGAGATCTCGGCGATGGCCGCGGCGAGATCGTCGTAGCTCCAGGCGACGTCGCCGCCGAGTTCGTACACCTGACCGAGGTGGCCGTCTTCGAGCAGCACCACGGCGGCGGCGTCGGCGAAGTCCTTGCGGCTGGCCGAGGCCACACGTCCGGACCCCGCGCCGGCGGCGAGCACGCCGGTCTCGGATGCGCGGGAGAGGTCCGCGGCGTAGTTCTCGGTGTACCAGTTGTTCCGCAGGATCACGGACGGCAGACCCGAGGCGACGATGAGCTCCTCGGTGGCCTTGTGCTCGGGTGCGAGCACGAGGTCGCTCGTGGTGGCCTTGGGGGCGCTGGTGTACACGAACTTGGTGACACCCGCGTCCGTCGCGGCGTCGATGACCGCCCGGTGCTGGGCAGTGCGCTGGCCGACCTCCGAGCCCGAGATCAGCAGCACCGAGTCGACGCCGTCGAGTGCGGCGGCGATCGTCGCAGGCTCCGCGTAGTCGAGGTGAGCGACCCGCACACCCAGGTCGGCGGCCTTCGCGACGTCGCGGGCGCCGGCGACGATCGACTGGGGGTCCGCTCCGCGCTCGAGCAGGCTGGCGACGACGAGGCGTCCGAGATTGCCGGTCGCGCCGGTGACGAGGATGGTCATGGGGTGTCCTTTCGTAGGTGACACGTGCATCAACCTCGGGGAGGCGTCCGGGCATTCCAGATCGTGGGTACCCACTTTGATGTAAGGTACCTACGTGACGGTTAGTTATGCGCAGATACGGGAATCCACGCCGCAGGTCTTCGAGCCCGGGTGCAGCACGCGGGTCGTCCTTGACCACGTGATGAGCAAATGGGGTGTGCTCGTGCTGTCGTCGCTGTCGGACGGCACCCAGCGCTGGGGCGAGCTGCGGCGCGAGGTGGGCGGGATCAGCGAGAAGATGCTCGCCTCGACTCTGCGCACGCTCGCCGACGACGGCCTCGTGCATCGTGAGTCGTTCCCGACCGTGCCTCCGCATGTCGAATACAGCCTGACGCCGCTCGGACGCGATCTCATGCAGCGGATGCTCCCTCTCGTCGAGTGGGTGGCCGATCATGCCGACGCGATGACGGGGCGGGCCTAGTTCCACCGATTCCGTCGCGGTAGCGG
The DNA here is from genome assembly GCF_040302605.1 of Microbacterium sp. NPDC097977. NCBI lineage: Bacteria > Bacillati > Actinomycetota > Actinomycetes > Micrococcales > Microbacteriaceae > Microbacterium > Microbacterium sp. NPDC097977. Next base: position 36,709 of record NZ_JBEOUR010000028.1, on the reverse strand, counting down.
GATCGCACCATCGGAAATCGTCGCGCGAAGAAAACGATTGACGCGATAAGCGTGGCGGCCGTATCTTCTGAGCATGTCAGCTACGACGCCGATCCATCTCGAACGCCCCGACGGCAAGGGGCTCGCCACCGGTTCGCTGGGCCTGTGGGGGTCCACCGTCATCGGTCTCGCGTCCACTGCGCCGGTGTACTCGCTGGTCGCGACGCTCGGATTCGTGGTGCTCGCCGTCGGAGCGCAGGCGCCGATCGCCTTCATCATCGCCTTCGTGCCGATGCTCCTCATCGCGTTCGCCTACCGCGAGCTCAACAACGCGGTGCCCGACTGCGGGACGACGTTCACCTGGGGGACGAAGGCGTTCGGTCCCTGGGTGGGCTGGATGGGCGGCTGGGGCGTCGCCGTCGCCGGCATGGTCGTGCTCGCGAACCTCGCCCAGATCGCGTCGGTGTACTTCTGGTCGCTGATCGGATTCGATCTCGAGAACAACGACTGGCGGATCATCCTCGTCGCGGTGCTCTTCATCGCCGCCATGACGTGGGTGAGCTGGCGCGGTGTCGAGATTGGCGAACGCATCCAGAACATCCTTCTCGGCATCCAGTACCTTGCTCTCGCGATCTTCGTCGTGGCCGCGCTGTGGCAGTTCTTCGGAGGCACGGCCCCCGATCCCACGCCGTTCGACCTCGAGTGGCTGAACCCGTTCGCCTTCACCGACTGGTCGGGCTTCACCGAGGCGATCCTGCTCGCGCTCTTCATCTACTGGGGCTGGGACACCTGTCTCGCCCTCAATGAGGAGACGAAGGACCCGAAGAAGATCCCGGGGCGTGCCGCACTGCTGACGACCGTCATCCTGCTGTTCACCTACGTGGGCGTCACGATCGCGGCGATGATGTACGCGGGACTCGGCGACACGGGGACGGGCCTGGGCAACGAGGCCAATGCCGACGACTTCTTCCTCGCGATCAAGGACGGCCTGCTCGGGCCGTTCGGCTGGATGCTGGTCGTCGCCGTGATCATCTCGGCGGTGTCCTCCACGCAGACGACGATCCTCCCGACCGCACGCGGAACCCTCGCGATGGGGGTCTACCGCGCACTGCCCGCGAAGTTCAAGGAGGTGCACCCCACCTTCAAGACGCCGTCGTTCTCGACCGTCGTCATGGGTGTCGTCGCCTCCGCCTACTACGTCGGGATGACCCTGATCAGCGACAACATCCTGCAGGACTCGATCCTGTCGCTGGGACTCGCGATCGCGTTCTACTACGCCATCACGGGTTTCGCCTGCGTCTGGTACTTCCGCAAGGACCTCACCTCGTCGGCGCGCGACTTCTTCTTCAAGGGCCTGTTCCCGCTGCTCGGAGGCCTCATGCTCACGGGCGCCTTCGTGCAGTCGGCCATCGACATGTGGGACGTCGACTACGGCTACACCGTCCTCTTCGGCATCGGCGGCACCTTCGTGATCGGCATCGGCTCGCTCGCCATCGGACTCGTGCTCATGTTCGCCTGGTACCTGTTCCCGCGGTCGAAGCGGTTCTTCCGTGGCGAGAGCCTCAACCGCGACACGCAGGTGATGGTGCCGGACGAGCCGGGCGATCTCATCCGCTCGATCGACGGCGGGATCTGACCGGTATCGGGCGGCGAACGGCTACGGCCTAGGCTTTATCCGTGCGCATCCGGCTCGACATCGCCTATGACGGCACCCACTTCCGCGGGTGGGCCAAGCAGCCGACCCTGCGCACCGTGCAGGGAACCCTCGAAGCGGCGCTCGCGCGCATCGTCGGCTCCGACGTGCAGTTCGTGGTCGCCGGCCGCACGGATGCCGGAGTTCACGCCCAGGGGCAGGTGGCGCACGTCGACCTCGACGAGGAGCAGTGGGCGCGCATCGAGTCGCGACAGGGCCGCACCCCGCAGGATCCGGCGGCCTCCATCGCCCGGCGCATGCGCGGTGTCCTCAGCGCCTACTCCGACGTGAGCGTGACGCGCAGCTCGATCGCTCCCGAGGGGTTCGATGCGCGCTTCTCCGCTGTGTGGCGGCGCTATCGCTACCGGCTCGCCGACGAAGCCGCGGCCTACGACCCGATCCGCCGCGATGACACGACGTCGCACCGCGGCATCCTCGACGAGAGCGCGATGGATGCCGCGGCGCGGACGCTGATCGGACTCCACGACTTCGCGGCGTACTGCAAGCCGCGCGAGGAGGCGACGACCATCCGCACCCTGCTCGACTACCGCTGGAGCAGGGATGCGCAGGGCGTGCTGGTCGCCGAGGTCAAAGCCGATGCCTTCTGTCACAGCATGGTCAGAGCGCTTGTCGGCGCATGCGCGGCGGTGGGCGAGGGCCGCCTCGATGTCGACGACCTCGTCGTGCTGCGCGACGCGCTCACCCGCACCAGCGAATTCAAGGTGCTGGCAGCGAGGGGCCTGACGCTCACCGAGGTCGGGTACCCCGCCGACGAGCTGCTCTCCACCAGGGCGGAGCAGACTCGCGCTCGCCGCGACCGGACGAGCGCATGAGACCCGCTGCGGCCGTCGTCGAGGTCTCGTCACCGGGATGGGCGTTCTGGCGGGCTGTGCTCGACACATGCATCGGCCTGATCGTCGGCACGCTCTACGCGTTCGTCGGCATCGTCGTGATCGGGATCGTGGGGGAGGAGGCGCTGTCTTCGCTCTACTGGCAGATCGACCTCGACCCGCTGTTCCGCGCGAGCATGGGCGTCTTCCTGCTCGTGGCCGCCGTGCTGGCGATCGTCGTCCCGTTCGTGATCGTCATCGAGCGCTTCGCGGCTCTCCGCGCCGTCGAGGCGGCGGCGCGACGGCATCCGGATGCCGTGCCGCAGCGCTCCCTGCGCCTCGAGCTCCGCGACGCGCCCGCTGGGCTGCTGCGGAGCACGGGCACGGCGCTGTTCTGGTCCTTCGTGGGCATCGGCGGCCTCTGCGCGCTCGCCGTGCTCTTCGCCGAAGATCTCCGCGAGGATGCGGTGATGTGGGTCGTCCTCCTCGTCTTCGTCGTGCTCGCGTCGGGTGCGGCGGCCGTGCGGCGGCTCGGCCGACGATGGGTCGAGCGCGACGCGGCGCGCATGGGCGAGCAACGGGGCCGGTGGAAGCGGCTCGTCCCCGCGGCAGTCGCGGCGGACGCCGACCGACGCGACGCCGCGATGCGGGCCGTCGTGCCCGGCTGGCTCTCGGCCCCGAGCGCGCGGGCGCTCGCTCGTGTCGCGAACGTCCTGCTCACTGCGACACTCATCTCGCTCGCGGCGTTCATGCTCTCGGTCTTCATGCGGCAGCAGTGCCGCACCTGCGATCCGGTCTACTGGGACGAGCCCATCGAGAACGGCATCGACGTGCTGAGTCTGGCGAGCGGTGCGGCCATCGCGGTGTGCGCCGCCCTCGGCATCCTGGCCTGGGCCGGAGGAGTCGTCCTGCAGTTCGCGCGGGAACGGGCGCTGACTCGGTGGGTCTCGGATGGTGCACCCCGTCGTGTCGACGTGAGTCTGGTCGAACCGCTGCTCTCGGGCGCTCGGGCGATGGTCCGCCTGCAACGGGGGCTGTCGGCCGTCGGAGCCGCCGGGCTCATGGTGGGCACGGGGGCGATCTGGGCGGAGTGGGAGGGCATGGACGCGCGGGCGATGCTCCTCGTCTCGACGGCTCTGATCGTGCTCGCTCCGGTCATCGGAGGTGCCGATGCCCGACGTGGCCGCCGAGAGCGACAGCTCGCGCGAGACGCGCTGTTCCCCGGCGACGTCGGCCCCCTCGGTGACGAGACGCCGGCGGTCGCGCGAGAGCGGCGACTGCGCAGGGAGCGGCGACTGCGCAGAGAGCGCAGGGAGCGCCGATGACACACGGCGCCGGGGAACGATGATGGAGCGGGTCGACGATCAGGGCGGCCGTTTCGCCGCTGCTCTCCGCGCGGCGATCTCGGAACGGGGCATCACTCTCGCGCGCCTGCGGAGCCAGCTGATCGACGACGGCAACCCGGTCTCGATGGCGACGCTGAGCTACTGGCGCTCCGGCGATCGGCAGCCCGAGGGGGCGCAGTCGCTGAGTGTCGTCGACGGCATCGAAGACCGCCTCGGTCTTCATCGCGGACATCTGGGCGGACTGCTGCGCGCGTCCGCGCGTCTGGGGCCCGTGGCGCCGCCGCGGCTGCCGTTCGACGAGGAGCGGGAACAGCGGGAGACGGAGGAGACCCTGAGGGAGCTGCACGCCGCGCCTCAGGATGCGCTCCGCGATCTCTCCACGCATGTCACGGTGTTCGTGGGTGCCTCCGGAGCGGTCGAGAAGGTGATCATGCGGTGTCTCGTGCAGTCCACGAAGGGGACGATCTCCGAGGTGCCGCTGATCGACGTCGCTCCGAGGGAGACCGAGGTGATGTCGACGATCTCCGATGTCGTGGGTGGACGCGTCGACCGCGAGTACCTGCACCCCGGGCGCCTGCTCTCCGGGGTGGTGATCGCGCTCGACGAGCCGATCGGGACCGGCGCGACCACCCTGTTCGAGTTCACCGAGACCTTCCCCGTCGGCTACCCGCCGCGGCAGTCGGCCTGGCACGGTACGTCGAGGCAATCGCGCGAGAGCCTGATCTGGGTGCGCTTCCACCCGGAGGCTGTGCCGAGCTGGTGCGAGGAGTACATCGAGACGGATGCCGAGTACGTGTCGTCGATCCGTTCGGTGCGCAGTGGGTCCGTCCATCTCGTGCGGCACGGGTTCGGGCCGGGGGTGCTCGGGATCCGCTGGGGTTACGACGAGTGACGGGGGAGTCGACCTCCCCGCGAAGGATCGGCGTGCCTGTCGGCAGCGTCGTGGTCGAGCCTTCAGCGGGATTCGACGCGTCCCAGCTGCTTCCAGGCGAAGAGCACGGTTCCTGCTGCGACGAGTGCGGCGACGAGGAAGAAGACGGTGACCGGCCACGCAGAACCGCCTGCGGCGAGGACGAGCCACGCGGCGAAGGCCGGGGTGGGACCGGCGATGAGGGCGGCGGTGGGTTCTCGTACGAGGACCACCGCGGAGAGCCGGTACTGAGGGTCGAACAGCGCCGTGAGGATCGCGCCCTGGGTGGCGTAGAGAGTGGCGAGGCCGAAGGAGATGCCGAGGACCATCGTCAGGACGATGACGAGTTCGCTTCCTGTCGCGAGCAGAGGGAAGGCGAGGGAGCCGAAGATCGCGAAGACGCCGCACCCGAACAGCCATACTCGGCGGCGTCCGAGTCGGTCCCCGAGGTGGCCGGCCAGGGGCACGACCCCGATGGCGAGCGCCGAGGAGACGAGGTTGGCGACGAGCCCGAACGACGCCGGGTAGCCCAGGGTTCCCGTGAGATAGGACAACAGGTAGACCTGGGTCAGGGAGGAGAACGCCAAGTACGGCCCGTTGACACCGAAGCCGATGAGGATCTCGCGCCATTGGTGTCGGACGGCTTCGGCGAGGGGGAACCGCACGACGCGTCCTGTCGCCTTGACCGCGAGGAATTCCTCTGTCTCGTTGATGCCGGTGCGGATCCACATCCCGATGCCGAGGGTGACGATGCTCGCGAAGAACGGGACACGCCACCCCCAACTCAGGAGCGCATCCTGGGGGAGCAGGGAGATCAGGGCGAAGACGCCGGTGGCGATCACGATTCCGCCGAACACGCCCATCCCGGGGAGTGCGACGCGCACGCCGAGACGCGTGCGGTCTCCGGACTCGGCCATCATGACGAGTGAGCCGACATATTCCGCTCCGGCTCCCATGCCCTGCAGGATTCGGCACAGTGCGAGGAGCACCGGCGCCCACAGCCCGACCTGCGCATACGTGGGCAGCAGGCCTATCGCCAGGGTCGCGACCCCCATCAGCATCAGCGTCGTCACCAGCATGGGCTTGCGCCCGATGCGGTCGCCGAAATGACTGAACAGGATGCCCCCGATGGGGCGGCCCAGGTAGCCGATCGCGAAGGTCAGCAGCGAGCTGATGATCTGGGTCGCGGGGTCGGCGTCGGGGAAGAAGAGCGGGCCGAACACCAGGGCTGCCGCGAGTCCGAAGAGAGTGAAGTCGTAGTACTCGACCACACTTCCGATGATCCCGGCCCACGCGGTGCGGCGGATGTTCCTGTCGCGCCCGAGAGGGGCGTCCGTCGGGGCCGTCTGCGAAACGTTCATCAGCTACAACTCCTATGTTTCAGCTTCGGATGCGGTGATATACCGCGAGAAATAGGGCTTTACGACCGCTCTCGCGGGTCGAGCCGAAGTCAAACATAGGATGTTTACGCATGCAAGATATCGCACGGAGGGCAGGTGGCGGGGAGACGACATTCCTGCGAAGGGTCGATGATCTTCACCGGAATCCAAGACTGACGCACTAGCGTGAACAGCGATGAAGGTCATCTCCTACAACCTGCAGAAGCACAGAGCCGCGAGTGAACTCGTGGCTCTCGTCTCGGAGCACGATCCCGACATCCTGTGTCTGCAGGAATGCGACGTGGCCGACCTTCCGGAGTCCATCGGCGACCTGATCCTCGCCGACGCCACCCAGGCGAACAGGCTGGGTCTGGCGATGTTCTATCGGGCCAGCGAGTTCCACCTGCAGGGCATCCGGACGATCGAGCTGAAGAAGTCCCTGCACGACCGCATCGCCAAGCCCGCGCACGAGCGCGTGCTGGGTGCGAGGCTGCGCGACATCGACGCAGGCCGGGAGTTCATCGCCGCGTCCTTCCACGCCGCGCCGCTGACCGCGCTCAACTCGCTGCGCCGTCACCAGATCCGCGCGGCGCTGACCGAGCTCGCCACTCTCGGCGAGGGGCTTCCCCAGCTGATGGTCGGGGACTACAACTACCCGGTGTTCAAGGAGAACCTCGGCAAGACGGTGCGTGAGCACGGCTACGCGCTCACGATGAGCGACGATCACACGTACACGCGGTACCGCGTGTTCCGCGGCCACTACGACTTCGCGACCTCGGTCGGGTTCGAGATCCAGCGCGTGACGACATTGCCGCAGGGGCTGAGCGATCATCGCCCGATCCTCGTCACCACGCGGTTCGACTGATCACCGAGACTCGCTCGGTTTGGGAGATCGCCCCGCATGACGTAGGCTGTCTCTTTGGTACTCGACTGCCGAGTGCTAACGAACGTGAGCCCTCCACTGGCGTGTTCATCCCTGTAGGGAGGAACCACCCCGGAGTGGGATTCACGAACTTCTCCGTTCGAACAAGAAAGCAGCACTATCGTGACGCGCACTTACACTCCGAAGGCCGGCGAGGTCCAGCGTGACTGGGTCGTCATCGACGCCACTGACGTCGTTCTCGGCCGCCTGGCTTCGCACGCCGCTACGCTCCTGCGTGGCAAGCACAAGCCCACCTTCGCCAACCACATCGACTCGGGTGACTTCGTCATCATCGTGAACGCCGACAAGGTCGCGCTCACGGGTCAGAAGCTCCAGAAGAAGCTGGCCTACCGTCACTCGGGTTACCCGGGCGGCCTGAAGTCGGTCACCTACGCCGAGCTGATGGAGAAGAACCCGGTCCGTGCCGTGGAGAAGGCCATCCGCGGCATGCTCCCCAAGAACAGCATCGGCCGTCAGCAGCTGTCGAAGCTCAAGGTCTACGTCGGTGGCGAGCACCCGCACGCTGCGCAGCAGCCGAAGACGTACACCCTCGACCAGGTCGCCCAGTAAGCGCCGTAAAGACTTAAGGACATACTCGTGGCTGACATCCAGGACACCACCGAAACCCCCCAGAACTTCTCGACGTCGACTCCCGAGACCGACGCAGTCGAGGCGGCTCCCCGCCCCGTGCTCAGCGTCCCGGGTGCCGCTGTCGGCCGTCGCAAGCAGGCCATCGCCCGCGTGCGTCTCGTCCCCGGCTCGGGAACGATCACGGTCAACGGCCGCACGCTCGAGGACTACTTCCCGAACAAGCTGCACCAGCAGCTGATCAACGACCCGTTCACGATCCTCAACCTCGCCGGTGGATACGACGTCATCGCGCGCATCTCCGGTGGTGGCCCCTCGGGCCAGGCCGGCGCGCTGCGTCTCGGCATCGCCCGTTCGCTGAACGGCATCGACGAGGAGAACAACCGTCCGACCCTGAAGAAGGCCGGCTTCCTCTCGCGCGACGCGCGCGTCAAGGAGCGCAAGAAGGCTGGACTCAAGAAGGCCCGTAAGGCGCCTCAGTACTCGAAGCGTTAAGGTCCACCGCTCCGATGCCGATCTTTGGCACGGACGGCGTGCGAGGGCTTGCCAATGGCATCCTCACCGCCGACCTCGCGCTCACCCTGGCCCAGGCGACTGCCGTCGTCCTGGGCCAGGGCCGTACTGCGGAGGCTCGCAAGGCCGAAGGCAAGCGGCTCACGGCCGTCGTGGCCCGCGACCCCCGAGTCTCCGGTCACTTCCTGACGGCCGCCGTCGCGGCCGGTCTCGCCTCCTCCGGCGTGGATGTGCTCGAGGCCGGCGTCATCCCGACGCCCGCGCTCGCCTTCCTCGTCGCCGACCGTGATGCGGACTTCGGCGTGATGATCTCCGCCTCGCACAACGAGGCACCAGACAACGGGATCAAGATCTTCGCGCGCGGCGGAAGAAAGCTCCCCGACCTCGTCGAGCAGCGCATCGAGGCCGCCATGGGCGGCGAGAAGCTGCGCCCGACCGGCGCAGGCGTCGGTCGCATCGATCGTTTCTCCGACGCCGAGGACCGCTACGTCGTGCATCTGCTCGGCTCGCTGCCGAACCGCCTGAACGGACTCAAGGTCGTTCTCGACTGCGCCAACGGCGCGGCATCGGGCGTCTCTCCGGAGACGTTCCGGGATGCCGGCGCCGACGTCACCGTCATCGGTGCGGATCCCGACGGATGGAACATCAACGACGGAGTCGGATCCACCCACCTCGACAACCTCGCCGAGGCCGTCGTGCGTCTCGGCGCTGACATCGGCATCGCCCACGACGGCGACGCCGACCGCTGCCTGGCCGTGGACGCCGAGGGCAAGCACATCGACGGCGACCAGATCATGGCGATCCTCGCGGTGTCGATGAAGGAACGCGGACATCTCACCGACGACACCCTCGTCGCGACGGTCATGAGCAACCTCGGGCTGCACATCGCCATGCGCGAGCACGGGATCACCGTGCGGCAGACCGCGGTCGGCGACCGCTACGTGCTCGAGGACATGAACGAGGGCGGCTACGCGCTCGGCGGCGAGCAGTCCGGACACGTCATCATGAGCGAGTACGCCACCACGGGTGACGGTCTGCTCACCGGGCTGCACCTGGTCGCCGAGATGGCCCGGCAGAAGAAGTCCATCGCCGAGCTCGCCGCCGTCATGACGGTGTACCCGCAGGTTCTCATCAACGTCCGCGGCGTCGACAAGGATGCCGTCGACTCCGACGAGGTCGTGCAGGCCGCGGTTCGCGACGTCGTCGCCGAACTCGGAGAGACGGGCCGCGTGCTGCTGCGCAAGTCCGGCACCGAGCCGCTCGTGCGCGTGATGGTCGAAGCGGCGGACGCCGACTCGGCGCACACCTACGCCGAGCGCCTGGTCGATGTGGTGCGGGAGCGTCTCTCGCTCTGACCCCAGGAGCCCCGTTCCGCGGGCTCTCCGAGCGCCGGTGTCGAGCGCCGGTGTCTGAAGCCCGTTCCGCGGGCGTGTGTCGTGACCCCGATTCGTGACCCCGATTCGTACGCGCCTTTCGTGCGACTGTGCGCCTGTGTCGTGACCCCGATTCGCAGGGGTGCGACGCCCGGGTGAGGCACGGGGTGAAGTCCGGGGTGAAAAGCCCGGATTTCGCCGATCTGCCCTCCCCGCGACGGACAGTCTGGCGGAGGTCCCGGAAGACAGCAGTGCGTCGACGACCCGACGGCGCTCGACAACCGTCCCTCTGTTCTCTCCTGGACCTCACCCGCGCGCGCGAACGCCGCGGGCTCGTTTCCAGGGGAGAACACACGTGAGATTCCGTGCTGCGCAAGAGCACCATCACCCATCATCGGATCCGCAGGCCGCGCCGGACGCGCGCCGCTGGCGCGGGCGAGTGAGGAAGGCCGTCGGCCTCCTCTCGAGCGCTGCGGTCCTCGCATCCTCGCTCGTCGTCGTCGGGGCTGCCGTGACGGCGGCTCCGGCCGCCGCCGCTGATCCTTTCCTGTGCACGCCGGGAGCGGTCTTCGTGCAGAGCTCCACGCAGGTGCGGGAGTTCGACGTCGCCCTCGACGGTGGCGCGGAGGGTGAAGGCGGTTCGCTGAGCACCGAGAGCTTCGGCGCCGACCACTCCGACAACGGACTCGGCATCTCGGCCGGCGGACGCTACGCGTACACGGTCACGAACAGCTCGTTCGACAAGACGCTCGCCAAGCACGATCGCGTGACGAACGAGACGACCAGGACGACCTTCCGGCTCAACTCCGCGGTCCTGCGCGGAGCGGTGCATCCCGAGACGGGCGTCTACTACTTCGCGAGCAACACGACCAACGGCGGCATCAACCTGTACGCCTGGGACGAGAGCGTCACCCCGCAGACCTACGTCCAGATCGGTCAGCTGCGGCCCACGACGGGCAGCGGCGCGTTCGGGGCCAACGGCGACATGGCGTTCAGCGCATCAGGACAGCTCGTGCTGGTCGCGGACAACACCATCTACTCGGCCGACATCCCGACAACCCTGACCCCGAGCACGGCGGTCATCGGCGCCAAGCAGGTGCACTTCATGGGTGACGGCGTGCAGGGCAACGGCATCGCCTTCGGCAACCTCGGCCACATCTTCGTGTCGGTCTCGGGCGGCGGCAACCGCATCATCGAGGTCGACCTTCCCCGCGGCGTGACGGTGAACAGCACCCCGCTCGGCGACTTCTCGCCCACGGACATGTCGAGCTGCACGTTCCCGAACACCCTGACGCTGAAGAAGGACCTGCCGGGCGGACGCTCCGCGGGAACCGACCAGTTCGGCCTGCGGGTCGACTCGCCGGACGGATACCAGGTGCCGCGCACCGACGCCACCACCGCCGGTGCGGCGACGGGCCTGCAGCCCGACTACGCCGGACCGATCTTCACCAACCAGGGAGATTCGTTCGCGCTGTCGGAATCCGCGGCGGGCAGCGCCGAGCTCGACCGCTACGCGAGCTCGTTGAGCTGCGTGCAGCAGCACGCAGACGGGTCGACCTCCCCGGTCGCCCTCAGCGCGACGAACACGGTCGTCCAGCCCGAGGGAAGCCTCGGCACCGACGTCACCTGTGTCTTCGTCAACGACCTGCTCACCCCGGGTCTGGAGCTGCGCAAGACCTCCGATCCCGCCGATGGCACGGTGGCGACCGCGGGTCAGACGATCACCTACACCGTCGAGGCCGAGAACACCGGCAACACGGTCCTCGACCCGGTCGAGATCTCGGATGACCTGGCAGGCGTGCTGACGAACGCCACCTACCAGGACGATGTGGTCACCGCGGTCGACGGCACCGAGATCACGACGGGTGCGGCGACCGTCGACAGCGACCAGCTCTCCTGGATCGGCACCCTCGAGGCCGGTCAGACCGTCACGATCACCTACTCGGTGATCGTGAACGAGGGAGCGGAGGGCGCGAGCATCGAGAACAGCGTCACCGCATCGGGCACGCCTCCCGCGCCGTTCGATCCGATCGTCCCTCCCACGCAGACCACCCGCAACCCCGTCCCCGGCTTCACCGTGGAGAAGACGGCCGACCCCGCATCGGGATCGATCGTCGAGCCCGGTCAGGTCGTCGGCTACACCGTCAGGGGCACGAACACGGGCGCCACGGTGCTCGACCCGGTACAGCTCTCCGATGACCTGTCGGCCGTGCTCGCGCACGCCGACTACAACGACGACAACGTGACCCGCATCGACGACACCGTGCTCGATGAGGGCGCGGCATCTCTCGCCGACACCGACCTCACGTGGACGGGCTCGCTGCAGCCCGGCCAGGCCGTGACCATCACCTACTCCGTGACGGTCCACGACGACGCCGCGGGCGAGGTCCTGCGCAACACCGTCGCGGGTTCCGCGACGCCGACGACCCCGGACCCTGCGGACCCCGACGGTCCTCAGGTGCCCGGCGACACGATCACGCCGCCCGCCGTCGTCACGGAGCATCCGGTCGTCGGATCGGGCTTCACGATCAGCAAGACCGCGAACCCCGAGACGGGTTCCACGGTCGATCCCGGCGACACCATCGTCTACACCGTCACGGGGACGAACACCGGCGGCACCGTGCTGCGTCCGGTCGAGATCACGGACAACCTCGCGGGTGCTCTCGCCCACGCGGCCTACAACGGCGACCTCGCCGCCAGCCGGGGAACGGGCGAGATCGATGCCTCCACCTTGCGCTGGACCGGAATCCTCGAGCCCGGCCAGAACGTCGTGATCACCTACTCGGTCACGGTGGACGCGGATGCCGGTGGCGAGACCATCGCGAACTCGGTGTCCGCCACGGCGACGCCGCAGATCCCCGAGAACCCGAGCGATCCCGACAGCCCGACCACGCCGCGGACCCCTCTGGTGCCGCCGACCGTCACCACCGAACACCCGGTCAACGAGCCCGGCTTCACGTTCGCGAAGTCGGTCGACCCGGCATCCGGTGCCGCGGTCGATCCCGGGCAGCTCCTGACGTACACCCTCGTCGGAGCGAACACCGGTGAGACGTCGCTCGATGTTGATGTCGTCGACGACCTCTCGAAGGTCCTCGCGCACAGCACCTACGGCGCCGACGCGACCGCGATGATCGACGGCAGGGCGGTGACGGCCCCTTCGGTGGTCGACGGCATGCTGACGTGGTCGGGGTCGCTCGCCGCCGGTGAGGTCCTCACCATCACGTACTCCGTGCGCGTCGCAGCGGATGCCGGGGGCGAGGTGCTGGAGAACTCCGCGACCGGCACGGCGACCCCGCCGGGTGGCGACACCCTCACTCCGCCGCCGGGCACCACGACCAACCCGGTCAACCTCCCCGGCTTCGCGCTCTCGAAGAGCGCGGATCCTGCGACGGGCACCTCGGTCGAGCCCGGCAGCGTCATCACCTACACGGTGACCGGCGTCAACACGGGGGAGACCCGGCTCGACGACGTCGCGATCGTCGACGACCTGTCCGATGTGCTCTCGCACGCCGCATACAACGACGACGCCACCGCGGTGATCGACGGAGTCGAGGCGGCTCGACCGACGGCGGACTCGGGTGAGCTCACCTGGACCGGCGCTCTCGAGATCGGCCAGACCGTCACGATCGTCTACTCGGTCACCGTCGACGGTGACGCCGGGGGAGAGCTGATCGAGAACATCGTGAGCGCAGAGGTCACCCCGCCCGGCGGAGGGACCCCGATCGAGGTGCCGCCCGCCACGACGAGCAACCCGGTCGACGAGCCGGGGTTCGAGATCGTCAAGAGCGCGGACCCGGCATCCGGGACCCGCGTCGAACCGGGGAGCGTCATCACCTATACGGTGACCGGCATCAACACCGGCCAGACCGCGCTCGACCCCGTCACGGTGACGGACGACCTCTCCGGAGTGCTGGCGCACGCCGTGTACAACGACGACGTGTCAGCGACGGTCGGCGGCGAGCCGGCGACCGCGCCCTCGATCACCGATGAGCAGCTGACCTGGGTCGGCGACCTGGGCATCGGCGAGCGTGTCACGATCGTCTACTCCGTGACGGTGCGTGGCGATGCCGGCGGCGAGCTGCTGACGAACGTCGCCTCGGCAACCGCGGTCCCGCCGGGTGGCGTCGAGCTGACGCCTCCGCCGGCGGTGACTGAGCACCCGGTCGCACAGCCCGGCTTCTCGTTCGTGAAGACGTCGGACCCCGGATCGGGATCGGCGGTGGCGCCCGGTGACCTCGTCACCTACACGCTCACCGGGATCAACACCGGCGAGACGGGACTCGACGAGGTGGTCATCGCCGATGACCTGAGTGGAGTGCTGAACGCGGCACGGCTCACCGGAGGCATCACGGCGACGGTCGGCGACCACGAGGTCGCTGCCCCCACGGTCGAGGGTACGCAGCTTCGCTGGGTCGGCTCGCTCGCGGAGGGTGAGACCGTGACCATCACCTATGCGGTGACCGTCTCGCAGAGCGCGGACGGCCACACGCTGAGGAATGTGGCGCTGGCCACCGCGACGCCTCCCGGCGGAACGCCGATTCCGCCGGTGTCGAGCGAGACGGTGAACCCGGTTCTGCCCGCGCTCGCGATCACGGGTGGTGAGCTCGCGCCGTGGGTCGTCGTCCTGGGCGTGCTGCTGCTGCTCGCGGGAGGTCTGCTGCTGACGCGCAGGCGTATCGCTCGCGGCTGATCGCGGCTCACGAGGGCGTCATCTCCGAGAGGAGGTGGCGCCCTCGTTCGCGTTATCGGACGGGGCGGCATCCGGCGCGCCGGAGTCCCCGAGGTCGGAGCCATCCCGGTCGGAGTCACCCAGGTCGGAGTCACCCCGGGCGGAGCCGCCGCGAGCCGCCCGACGCAGAGCCGGGATCGCCGCCATGCTCAGCACCGCGACGGCCGCGCCGGTGAGATAGAGGAGCATGTAGTCGTCGGAGGCGCCCGAGATCGGATCACCGGCGCCCATGTGCAGGAGCATCGCGGCGACCATGGGGCCGAAGATCTGGGGGATGGTCTCGGCGGCGTTGAGCACGCCGAGGTATGCGCCGCCTCGGCCCTGCGGGATCACGCGCATGGCCAGAGCCAGGTTGACCGCGAGATAGACGCCGACCGCGAGTCCTCCCAGAGTCGTCGCCGTCCAGAGCGCGACCGGGGCGTCCGCGAAGGCGCGGATCGTCGCGCCACCGGCGAGACCGAGCGCGCCAGCGACCAGGAACGGAAGGTACCGCCCGCGCCTCGACGCCCAGGCGCCGCCCACGCTCGCACCGACGACGATGCCCGCGCCGCCGAGCAGCGTGGCGATCATGGCGACGGGAGTGGCGCCGACGGCGTCCCCCGTCATGCGGTCGATCACCATGTACAGCGTGAAGGCTGTCGTGAGGCCCAGTGCGGACTGCATGCCCAGCCGCTGCAGCCAGAGGGCGACGAAGGTCGGCGACAACGCCGCCCGTAGATCGACACGCGCGCGGTCGCCCGCGGCCGACTCCCGGATCGTCAGAGCGGCCCCGACCACGGCGATCGCCAGGGCCGGCATGACCAGCGCGATGAGGTCGACCTGGCGCGGCAGCAGGGCGGTGAGCACGAGCGGCGGCAGAACGCCGAGGAACGCGGCCGCGGTGAAGATCCCCGAGGCGGACGCACGCCGATCCTCCGGCACGACGTCGGCCAGCAGTGCGGCAGCCGCCGCCAGAGTGGCGTTGAACGCCACCTGCACGCACACCCACGCCGCGATGATCGCCGCGAACGACTCCGCCGCCGACAGCGCGAGGATGCCGATGATGCCCGCGAGCGCTCCGGCCAGCATCCAGGGTCTGCGGCGCCCGAAACGGCCGCGGGTGCGATCGGAGAGGGCGCCGAAGACCGGGTTCGCGATCAGAGCGGACACACCGCCGATCGCCAGCACCAGGGCGAGAGCTCCGGCGCGCTGGTCGGCGCTGAACAGTGCATCGATCTTCAGCGGTATGCCGGCCATGACCGGTGTCGTGAGCGACCCCAGCCCCACCAGATTGACAGCGGCGAGGAGGAGGACGGTGCGTCTCTCCGGCCGGTTCGAGCGCTCGCGCGGCATGCCGTTCCCTTCATCATGACCCCTCAGCACTCTAGCTAGAGTGATCAGATGTCATCGGGGAGGTGGGAACAGCACGTGGCGCGCCCGCGCCTGCTCGCGGCACTGTCGGTCCCCTCGCGCGCGGTGGTGGCCGTGGGCCCCGTCGGCGCGGGAGCGTCGACCCTGCTGAGGCAGTGGGCGCAGGGGCGCACGGCGGAGTGGGGAGTCCCCGGCGACATCCCCGACCCGACAGGAGAGGTGCTCCTGGTGGACGAGGCCGACACTCTGTCGGACGGCGACTGGACGAGAATCCAGGGGCTGCTCGCCGCCGACCCTCGGCTTCTGCTGCGCGCCGCCGTGCACGATCCGAGAGCGGTTCCGGCCGCCCTGCAGGCGGACTTCGTCAGGGAGCTCTGCTTCACCGCCGAGGAGACCCGTGCGTACCTGGCGCTGATCGGATCGCCGCTCGACGCCGCGGGCGTGCACCGGGTCACCGGAGGGCTGCCCGCGGCCGTGCGGGCGATCGGACAGCTCAAGAACCTGCGCGCCGAGCAGGTGAGCGCCGCGCTGCGAGACCTGCATCCCCACCCCCTCGACGCGCCCGACGCGCACCTCGCCGTTCCCGAGGTCCTCACCCGCGAGGTCGTCGCCGCGCTCGGCGGATCCTCCGGTGTCTTCGACCGCGCCGAAGCCGCAGGGCAGGGGGAGTGGGTGGGAGACCCCGGGCATCCGTTCTTCGTCCTCTCCGCCCCGGTGCGCGCGGCCACCGCGGCGGCACACCCGGTGCCCGATCCGCTGTCGGTGCACGCCCGCGCAGGGCGCATCCTGCTCGCACAGGGAGCGTGGTACGGGGCGCTGCTGGAGGGTGCGGCGGCCGGGGCGCTCGACCTCGTCGACGCGGCCCTGAAAGGCGGCGGACTCACCCTCATCCGTGCGCACGGCGCGTCGATCTCGACCGCGTTGCGCGACATCCGCATCCTCGAACTCCGCACCTGGCCGGTGATCGCCATGGCTCAGGCGCTCATCTTCAACGCCCGTCGCGAGCACCGGCTGCGCGCGGTCGAGCTCATGGGCATGGCGCTGATCGGGGCCAGGCGTGCGCCGGCGGACGGCGCAGAGCGTGCGCTGCTGCGTGTGATCGAGGCGGTCGTCCGCCGTCTCCTCGGGGTGGGCGACGACGGCGTCGACGCGGCGCTGACTGCCGCGAGGATCCTCCGGGGCCTCTCGCCCGACGAGCTGCGCAGGATCGACGGCCTGGTCGAGGACCTGCACTCCCACAGCGCGATCACCCTGATGTACGGCGATCGGCTCGACGATGCGCTCGCGGAGTTCGAGCGCGCGTTCGCGACCGCGCGTCGACCCAGCGGACAGCTCGTCGCCATCGGCGGGGCCGCGATGGTGCACGTCTCCTCCGGCGATCTCGTCGCCGCGCAGACTTGGGTGGACATCGCCGCGGCCCGGTCGTGGCCCGAGGCACTGCTCAACGAGTACCAGGGCACCCCGCTTCGCATCGCCGAAGCGAAGATCGCCCTCGAGCGCGACGACCTCGACGGCGCCGAGGCCGCCCTCAACAGCGTCTGGCACATCATCGAGACGGTCGAACATTGGCCCACGCTCGCGCACCTGCGCGCGCTCCTCGACATCCGCCTCGGCCGTGCCGAGGTCGGACTCGAGGAGTTCCGAGCGCTCCGGCGCCGCAGAGGACGACGGAAGCCGCGGTCCCAGCGGCGACTGCTCGACCTCACCGACTCCGCGCTCGCCCTCGCAGCCGGCGACATGGCGTCGGCCCGCAGACTGGTCGACCAGGGCGGCGATGCGGCGATGATCACTCTCGGGGTCGCCAGGGTCGAGATCTTCGACGGGCGCCACGAGCGTGCCCAGCGCAGGCTCGCGGGCATCGAGGTCGAGGCGCCCGAGGCGCGGGCGCACCTCGCGGCACTGGAGGCGCTGATCCTCCGACGATCGGGTCGGCCCGAGGAGGCCGCGACGGCCGCGCGCCGTGCCAGGGCGATCGCCGACGCCTACGGCCTCCGGACGCCGTTCCTCCTCGTCCCCGCCGAGGACAGGGCGCTGTTCGGGCCTGAGATGATCGATGTCGCGACGCCGCGCCTGAGTGCGCGGCCCGTCGTCCCCCGCCTGACCGCGCGAGAGCGGGTGGTCCTCACCGAGCTCCGACGCACCGCCGGCGTGGCCGAGATCGCCGAGCGCCTGCACGTCTCGGAGAACACCGTGAAATCGCAGCGCAGGTCGCTGTACCGCAAACTCGGGGTGTCGTCGCGCGATGAGGCCATCGCCGTCGCGATGGGGCAGGGGCTGTTCGAGCCCTGAGCTGACCGGGGGCCGATGATCACCGCGTGATCAGGCGGGAGCGCCCCAGGGGAGCGACTCGATGTACCGCAGCAGCACCCCTTCGCGCAGCGCCCACGGCGACACCTCGAGCTCGTCGACCTCGAGAGCCGTCATCGCGGTGTGCAGCGAGACGGCGGCGGCGACGATCTGGAATGTGCGGTCGGCGGTGATCCCCGGCAGCTCCTGACGCGCGGTCGCGGGGAGGCGCGCGAGTCGGGGGATCCACGATCCCAGCGACGCCCGGGGCAGCACCATGCGCTGGATGCCCGACCACCCCGGCACCGGGTATCCGGCGAGCTTGGCGAGCGAGCGGATCGCCTTCGACGAGCCGACCACGTGGTCCGGCCGGGGCAGGGCGGTGAACCGCGGGAGGACCTCGGCGAGAGTCGATGCCGCATGCTCCCGGAGGCGCTCGACGTCGTCTTCGCCGGGGGGATCGTGGGGCAGGAACTGCACCGTCATCCGCCCCGCGCCGAGGGCGACGGATGCTGCGGCATCCGGCACCTCGTCGTCGCCCGCGGCGATCTCCAGCGATCCGCCGCCGATGTCGAGGAGCAGCAGCTGGCCGGCCGACCACCCGAACCAGCGGCGGACCGCGAGGAAGGTGAGCGCGGCTTCCGTCTCGCCGTCGAGGACCTGCAGCGGTTGGCCCAGCGCCCGCTCGATCCGGGCGATCACCTCGGTGCCGTTGCGTGCGTCGCGCACGGCGCTGGTCGCGGTCGCCAGCAGCTCGTCGACGTTCTCGGCCTCGGCGACCCGACGAGCCTGCGCGACCGCCGACTCGAGAGCCGCCACGCCCTCTTCCGAGATGGAGCCGTCCGGCGTGAGGTATCGCATCAGCCGCAGCACGGAGCGGTCGCTGGTCGTCGCGAGAGGCCGCCCTCCGGGCCGGACGTCGGCGGCGAGCATGTGGACGGTGTTGGAACCGATGTCGAGGACTCCGAGGCGCACGGGTAGAGACTACTGCCGCGCCGTTACGATGTATCCGTGACCACCGCCGATCCCACGCTGCCGCTGTCTCCGTACCGAGAGATCGGCCGTGAGGAATGGGCGCGGTTGGCCGCGGGGCTCGACCAGCCGCTGACCGAGACCGAGGTCGTGGAGCTGCGCGGCATCGGCGATCGACTCGATCTCGCCGAGGTGCGCGAGGTCTACCTGCCGCTGAGTCGCCTGCTCAGCCTCTACGCGACCTCGACCAAGCGGCTGGGGGCGGCGACGAGCTCGTTCCTGCAGGAGGACGACACCACCACGCCGTTCGTGGTGGGCGTGGCCGGCTCGGTCGCCGTGGGCAAGTCCACCATCGCTCGTCTGCTGCGCGAGCTGATGAGCCGCTGGCCGGGGACGCCGCGGGTCGAGCTGGTGACGACGGACGGCTTCCTCTACTCGAACGCGGAGCTCGCGCGCCGCGGTTTGATGGATCGCAAGGGGTTCCCCGAGTCCTACGACCGCCGAGCGCTCATCGACTTCCTCACCGAGGTCAAGAGCGGCGCCGCCGAGGTGCGCGCCCCGTTCTACTCGCACATGCGCTACGACATCGTGCCCGATGCCCGCGTGGTCGTGCGTCGTCCCGACGTGGTGATCGTCGAGGGGCTCAACGTGCTGCAGCCGCCTGCCGCGCCGAACGACGTCGCGGTGAGCGACCTCTTCGACTTCTCGATCTTCGTCGACGCCGACACCTCGCACATCGAGAAGTGGTACGTCGACCGCTTCCTCGCCCTGCGCCAGGGGGCCTTCTCGAACCCGTCGTCGTACTTCAACGTGTTCGCGCACCTCACGGACGACGAGGCGATCACCACGGCACTCGGATACTGGAACGAGATCAACATGCCGAACCTCGTCGAGAACGTGATGCCGACCAAGCACCGTGCGCGCCTGGTGCTCAACAAGGGCGTCGACCACAGCGTCGAGAGCGTGCTGCTGCGCAAGCTCTGAGCGGCGGCATCCGCGTCGGCGCGGAAACCACGGGTTCGTTCGGCACCTTCGCAAAATCCCGCGCTTATTCTTGACCCCATGTGTGGAATCGTCGGATACGTGGGCCCGCGGCCCAGCCAGGAGATCCTTCTCGCGGGCCTCGCCCGTCTCGAGTACCGGGGCTACGACTCCGCCGGCGTCGCCGTGATCGACCGCGACGGATCGCTCGGCATGCGAAAGAAGGCCGGCAAGCTCGCGATGCTGCGCGACTCCCTCGCCGACGCCCCGCTTCCCGACGGAAGCACCGGGATCGGGCACACCCGCTGGGCGACGCACGGTGGCCCCACCGACGAGAACGCGCACCCGCACCTCGCGGACGACGACCGGCTCGCGGTCATCCACAACGGCATCATCGAGAACTTCGCGGTCCTGCGTGACGAGCTGCTCGCCGACGGCGTGCGCTTCCGCAGCGAGACCGACACCGAGGTCGCGGCCGCTCTCCTCGGCCGCGAGTACCGCTCCAACGGCGGCGACCTGCAGCTTGCCTTCCGCGGTGTCGTCAACCGTCTGGAAGGGGCGTTCACGCTCCTCGCGATGCACCAGGACCACCCCGGCCTCGTCGTCGGTGCCCGCCGCAACTCGCCGCTGGTGATCGGCCTGGGCGAGGGGGAGAACTTCCTCGGATCCGACGTCGCCGCCTTCATCGAGCACACCCGCAAGGCGCTCGCCATCGGTCAGGACCAGATCGTCTCGATCACCCCGGATGCCGTCACCGTGACCGACTTCGCCGGCACGCCCGTCGAGGCCGAGCCTTTCGACGTCTCGTGGGACGCCGCCGCCGCCGAGAAGGGCGGCTGGTCGAGCTTCATGGCCAAGGAGGTCTCCGAGCAGCCCGAGGCCGTCGCGAACACGATCCGCGGACGCATCCGCGGCGAGCAGGTCGTGATCCCGGAGCTCGAGGGCCTGGACGACCTGTTCCTGGGCATCAACCGCATCATCATCACCGCCTGCGGCACCGCGTCGTACTCGGCGCTCGTCGGCAAGTACGCGATCGAGCAGTGGGCGCGCGTCCCCGTCGACGTCGAGCTCGCCCACGAGTTCCGCTACCGCGATCCGGTGATCGGGGCCGACACCCTCGTCGTGTCGATCAGCCAGTCGGGCGAGACCATGGACACCCTGATGGCTGTGAAGTATGCGCGCGAGCGCGGTGCCCGCACCCTGTCGATCTGCAACACCCAGGGGGCGACGATCCCGCGCGAGTCGGATGCCGTGGTCTACACCCACGCCGGCCCCGAGGTCGCGGTCGCCTCCACGAAGGCGTTCTCGGCGCAGATCACCGCGCTGCTGCTGCTCGGTCTGCACATGGGCCGTGTGCGCGGCTCCGTCGACGATGCATCGGCGGACGTCGCCGAGCTGCTGGCGCTTCCCGAGAAGATCGCGAAGGTGCTCGCGAGCGAGCACGATCACGTCAGCCAGCTGGCGGGCTGGATGGCGGACACCCGCTCGGTCCTGTTCCTCGGCCGCCACGTGGGCTTCCCGATCGCGCTCGAGGGCGCGCTCAAGCTCAAGGAGATCTCCTACATCCACGCCGAGGGCTTCGCCGCGGGCGAGCTCAAGCACGGCCCGATCGCGCTGATCGAGCCGGGGCAGCCGGTGTTCGTCCTCGTGCCGTCGCCGCGGCACTCCGCTGTGGTGCACTCGAAGGTGGTCTCCAACATCCAGGAGATCCGTGCCCGCGGCGCTCGCGTGATCGTCGTCGCCGAAGAGGGCGACGCGGCCGTTCTGCCGTTCGCCGACGAGGTCATCCGCATCCCGCTCGCCGGCGCGATGTTCGAGCCGCTGCTCGCGGTCGTGCCGCTGCAGGTGTTCGCGATGGCGCTCGCGACGGCCAAGGGGCTCGACGTCGACCAGCCGCGCAACCTCGCCAAGTCCGTCACGGTCGAGTAGCCCGGCCGGCCTTCGTTCTCGGGCCCTCATTCTCGGGCCCTCGCTCGCGGGCCCTCATCTGCAGGCGTCCCGGCCGTCTGGCTGACGGATCCCCGCACGGATGAACCGGGGTGCGCTCGAGGTCCGCCATGGGGGAATCCTCCCGCCATCCGGCTCACGAGCGCGACCGCGCGAGCGCGCCCAGGATCGCGGCGATCACGACGTCCCACTCGTGGATGATCATGGCGTAGTCGAAGCGCAGCGTCTCGAACCCCAGTCGGGATGCCGCGGCATCCCGACTCAGGTCACGATGGCGTTCGGAGCGGCCGGCGTGATTGTCCTTGCCGTCGGCTTCGAGGATGACGCGTCTCTCCACGACGACGTCGACTCGCCCGACCCCGTCGATCGACACCTGTGTCTCCACTCGGATGCCGAGCAGATGCAGCCGCAGACGGATGATGGACTCCAGCCCGCTGTCTGCGTCATGGCGTGCGATGTCGGCAAGCCACCGAGCGCGCACCGGAAGAGCCGCACGGATGCGGCGCCGCGCGTCTGCGCCGATCAGGCCCAGCGCCCATGCCGACTCGTACGCGGCGAAGAAGAACTCCTCGC
Source organism: Microbacterium sp. NPDC097977 (assembly GCF_040302605.1). NCBI lineage: Bacteria > Bacillati > Actinomycetota > Actinomycetes > Micrococcales > Microbacteriaceae > Microbacterium > Microbacterium sp. NPDC097977. Next base: position 14,338 of record NZ_JBEOUR010000028.1, on the reverse strand, counting down.
CGTGACATCCGAACGCCTGCACGAGCGCCTGTTCGACCGGGGCGAGTCCCAGCCGCATCGAGCCGGCACGGTAGTGCTCGACGCACTCGCAGTGGGCATGCGGATGCGTTCGGCCGGCGTGACCGAGCCAGACATGAGGATGCTCGTCGTCGGCGAGAACCCAGACGCCGTGCATGCGCAGCGCGCCGGAACAGGAGAGCGCGCCCCCGTGCAGGGCGGCAATTCGCACACTCCCCGCGCACGACGGCGCCGCGAACACCCCGGCGCGCACGCGGGACAGCTCGCCGCGCCGCACCGCTTTCGAGAGGTCGTTGCGGGTGCATCCGAATCGCGCGAGCCGCGACCCGCGGGCGACTCCGCCCTGCAGTTCGACGAGCATCAGAGGTGTGGGCATCCGCCGATCCTCGTGCATCCGTCGGCCCGTGGTCACGGAGAATGCCGAGATCTGGGGACATTCTCTGCGCCCCTGCACCGGTGGAGGAGCCGTGGGGCGGGCCGGATGGCTGAGAACTCCCCGCCTGGCTGACGTATGACGCCGACAGGGCCCGCCCACCGGGGAAACGTCCGCCAGCCGGGCGAGGGCGACCAGCCGGGCGAGGCCGCCCGGGCGAGGCCAACCGGGCGAGGGCAGGGTCCGCACGGGTGCGGCACGGGCAGGGCGAGACACGGGGGGAGAGGCGGATGCCGCGACTAGGCTGAACGGGTGATCATCGGGACCGGCATCGACCTCGTGGACATCCCGCGATTCGAGCGGACCCTCGAGCGCACGCCACGACTCCTGGAGCGCCTCTTCGCGCCGAGCGAGCGCGGTCTGCGGCTGCCGTCGCTCGCCGCCAGATACGCGGCGAAGGAGGCGCTGATCAAGACGCTCGGCGGCTCGGACGGCGTGCACTGGATCGAGATCGAGATCGCGTCGGAGTCGTCGGGCCGCCCGCACTTCGTCCTGACCGGGAGCACCGCCGACGTCGTCGCCGAGCGCGGGATCACCCGACTGCACCTGACCCTCACGCATGACGCGGGACTCGCCGCGGCATTCGTCGTCGCCGAAGGAGAGCCGCTGTGACCGTCCCGTTCCGCGAGGCACGCATCGAGCTGGATGCGATCACCGACAACGTCCGTCACTTCCGTCGCCTCACCGGCGTCCAGGTCATCGCCGTCGTCAAGGCGAACGCCTACGGTCACGGCGCGGCGGCTGCAGCCGTGGCCGCGCTCGCCGGAGGCGCCACGCGGCTCGGCGTCGCCGAGATCCCCGAGGCGCTCGATCTGCGCCGACAGGGCATCACCGCGCCGATCGTCGCGTGGCTGCATGCCCCGGGCGAGAGGTTCGACCAAGCGGCGGCACACGACATCGAGGTGGGCATCTCGTCGTTCGATCAGCTGGAGGCGGCGGGTGCCGTCGCCTCGGTCGACCGCCCGGTGGGTGTGCATCTCAAGTTCGAGACCGGGCTGTCGCGCAACGGCGTCGCTCCGGTGGACTGGGGGCGCGTGCTGGCCGAGGCTGCGCGGCTCGAGCGCATCGGACGGCTGCGGATCATCGGACTCTTCAGCCACCTCTCGAACACGTCCCCGCAGGACGATCGCGAGGCGCTGGCGAGGTTCGAGCAGGGCGTGGAGATGGCGGCGTCGTTCGGCATCCACCCCGAGATCCGCCACATCGCGGCCACCGCCGCGGCCATCGACCTGCCCGAGATGCGACTGGACGCGGTGCGGATCGGCGTCGGCATCTATGGTCTCTCGCCCTTCGAGGACCGCTCGTCGGCCGAGCTGGGTCTGCGTCCGGCGATGACGCTGCGCGGCGCTGTCGCGGCCGTGCGCCGCGTGCCGGCCGGAACCGGGGTGTCGTACGGGTACGACCATCGCGCCCCGCACGACACGACGCTGGTGCTGGTGCCTCTCGGCTATGCCGACGGCGTGCCGCGTCAGGCCTCGGGGCGGCTGCCGGTCTCCATCGCCGGTCGGCGCCATCTCAACGTCGGACGCATAGCGATGGACCAGTTCGTCGTGGACGTCGGTGACACCCCCGTCTCGATCGGTGACGAGGTGGTGCTGTTCGGCGACCCGACCCTCGGTGTGCCGTCGGCGGCGGAGTGGGCCAACGCCGCCTCGACCATCAACTACGAGATCGTCACGCGCATCGGCGCCCGCGTGCCCCGGCGGTCGGCATGAGCGTGGATCCGGCGTTCCTCGGACATCACGAGATCGACACGTCCGCCGCGATGGAGCAGCTCGGGGTGCGCATCGGTGAGGGGCTGACCGCCGGCGACCTGCTCATCCTCACCGGGCCGCTCGGCGCGGGAAAGACGACCTTCACGCGCGGGCTCGCGCGAGGACTGGGTGTGCGCGGCCCCGTGCAGAGTCCCACGTTCGTGATCGCCCGCACGCACCCCTCGATCGTCGGACGCGCCCCGCTGGTGCACGTCGACGCCTATCGGCTGGGATCGGATGCCGAGCTCGACGACCTCGATCTCGACCTCGCCCGTTCGGTCGTCGTCGTGGAATGGGGGCGCGGGATGGCGGAGGAGCTCGCCGACACCTGGTGGGACATCGAACTCGAGCGCCCGGTCGGCGGAGACGAGCTCCTCGACCCGTCGGAGCTCGACGCGGATGCGCCGCGACGGGTGACCATCACCCGCGAAGGACGCTCGACGACCGCGGGGTGAACCCCGACTACCCTGGAGAGGTGATCCTCGCCGTCGACACCTCTCTGGGCACCGCCGTCGCCCTCATCGACGATGACGGCGTCCGGCTCTCCGACGCCTCTGCAGCGGATCCCCTCGGGCATGCCGAGGTGATCGGCGAGATGCTCGTCCGTGCCCTCGACGAGGCCGCGGGCGACGAGAGCACGGGCGACGGAGCCCCCCTGATCGGCCACGTGGTCGCGGGCATGGGGCCCGGCCCCTTCACCGGACTCCGGATCGGCATCACGGCGGCACGCGCATTCGCGATGGGTCGCGGCATCCCGGTCGTCCCGGTGCCGAGCCACGCCGCCGCCGCACTCACCGCGATCGAGCACGACGGGATCGTCGGGCCCTTCGCGATCGTCACCGATGCCCGACGTCGCGAGGTCGCGATCACGGTCTTCGACGGCACGGATGCCGACGGACTCCCGATCGTGATCGCCGACACCGTCCTCGTGCCGCGCGCCGAGGCGGACGAGCACCTGGGGGCCACCCGACGCATCGATGTCGAGACGCTCTCCGCCGTCGACCTCGCGCGCGTGGGGGCGCGAGCCGTCGCCGCCGGTCGGGTTCTCGCGGGCGACGAACCGCTCTACCTGCGCCAGCCCGACGTCCGCGTCCCCGGAGCGCCGAAGAGGGTCGGGCGATGACCCTGCGTGCGGCGACACCCCACGACCTCGATGCGATCATGGCGGTCGAGCGACGCTCCTTCCCGACCGACGCGTGGAGTCCTCAGGCGATGGCCGACGAGCTCTCGAGCCCCCACGGGCGCTACCTGGTCGACGAGCACGAGGGCAGCGTCATCGGCTACGGGGGAGTGCGCGCGCTGCAGGGATCCCGCGACGCCGACATCCAGACCATCGCCTTCGACGAGAGGCATCGGGGCGCCGGCCGCGGGCGCGCGCTGCTGCGCGCGCTGCTCGCCGCGGCGGCCGAGCGGGGTGCGCGAGAGGTCTTCCTCGAGGTGCGCGCCGACAACCCCGGCGCCGAGGGGCTCTATCTCTCCGAGGGGTTCGAGGAGATCGGGCGACGCCCGCGCTATTACCAGCCCGACGACGTCGACGCGATCGTGATGCGGCTCGCGCTGCGTGACCCCCGCACGGGCGGCGGAGCCGAACCCCTTCAGGATGCCGCGAAGGAGGGCGCCGAATGACCGAGCCGCTGGTGCTGGGCATCGAGACGAGCTGCGACGAGACCGGGATCGGCATCGTCCGCGGACGCACTCTGCTGTCGAACACGATCGCCTCGAGCATGGACGAGCACGCCCGCTACGGCGGCGTCGTGCCCGAGGTCGCCGCGCGGGCGCATCTCGAGGCGCTGCAGCCGTCGATCGATGCTGCGCTCGCCGAGGCGGGCGTGCGACTCGACGAGCTCGACGCCGTCGCCGTGACCAGCGGACCCGGTCTGGCCGGTGCCCTGATGGTCGGCGTCGGAGCCGCCAAGGGCCTCGCGGTGTCCCTCGGCACGCCGCTCTACGCCGTGAACCATCTCGTGGGGCACATCGCCGCCGACATCCTGACCCCCGATTCCGATCCTCTGGAGTACCCGACGATCGCGCTGCTGGTCTCCGGCGGACACACGTCGCTGCTGCACGTGCGCGACCTCACCACCGATGTCGAGATGCTCGGCGAGACCATGGACGACGCTGCTGGCGAGGCGTTCGACAAGGTCGCGCGGCTGCTGTCGCTGCCCTACCCGGGTGGGCCGGAGATCGATCGCGCGGCGCGGGAGGGCGACCCGAACGCCATCCGCTTCCCGCGCGGCCTGTCCCGCGCGTCGGATCTGGCCGCCCACCGCTACGACTTCTCGTTCTCGGGTCTCAAGACGGCCGTCGCCCGCTGGGTGGAGCGCTGCGAGGCCGATGGCGTGCCCGTGCCGGTCGCCGATGTCGCGGCGAGCTTCCGTGAGGCCGTGGTCGACGTGCTCGTGACGAAGGCGCTCGCCGCCTGCGCCGACCTCGGGGTGCCTCGCCTGTTGCTGGGCGGAGGCGTCATCGCCAATCGCCGCCTGCGCGAGGTCGCGCTCTCCCGCGCTGCGGCGGCCGGGGTCACCGTCCGCATCCCCCCGCTGTCGCTGTGCACCGACAACGGGGCGATGATCGCCGCCCTCGCCGCCGAGCTGATCTCGTCGGGACGCCGCCCGTCGACGCTCGCCTTCGGTGCCGATTCGACGCTGCCCGTGACCGAGATCCAGGTCGCGGAGCGGAGCGCGGTGTCGTGATGAGCGATGCGACACGGGGCGCCGACGCCGCGGGCACCGATCCGGCGGCGGGCGGGATCGTGCCGCCGGCCAGGATCGACAGGCCCAGCGGCGAGGTGGAGCGCCCGACGGGTGCCGCTCGTCTGCCGGGCGCCCGACGCGACGGCTACACACGGCTGCCCACCGGGCCGGTCGGTGTCGAGCCGGTGATCGTGACCGGTCCGATGCTCGACGAGGTCAGGCGCGACACGGACTGGCAGCCCTCGACCGAGACCGGGACGGTGACGGCCGCCGTCGATGACACCCGGCTCGCTCCGTGGGCGCTGATGGCCGCGATCGTCGCACTGGCCAGCTCGTTCTTCGTCGGCTGGGGGCTTCCGATCGCGGTGATCGCGGTCGTCGCAGCGATCATGTCGCTGCGTCGTCCCGTCGAGAGTCGCGCGATCGCGCGCTGGGCGCTGGTGCTCGGGCTGTGCGCGACGGTCTACAGCCTGGGCTGGCTCGTCTGGGCGGGGATGCAGTTCGAGAGACTCGGATAGCGGATGCTCGGTGCCGAAGAAGCGGTCGAGCTCCGTGCGCTGCAGGAGCGCGCGTACGGCCGCGAGGGGGCGCTGGGTGCCGACGAGGTGGCGCGGCTGCGCCGACTCGAGGCGCTCCGCCGGGCGCCGTCCCCGTCGCACACGGAATCCGAGCAGCCGGCGGCTCAGGGCGCTGCGGCCCCCGATGCTCCGTCATCCGTCTTCGTCGATCCGGCGCGAGAGTCCGCCCCCGCACCCGCGCCGGACTCGCAGGACACCGGCGCGGAGGGCTCCGCGCCGTCGCCGCGCCGGACGCACCACGGGCGCAGCGCTCTTCTGCTGGCGGCGGTGTGCATCGTGCTCGGCGTGGGGGCGGGATGGCTGCTCTTCGCCGACCGGGGCGCCTCGTCGATGTCGCTGACGTCGACGCAGCAGGAATGGCAGAACGCGATCGTGGCCTCGGGGCGGTACGACCCCGGCTCGGTGCGCGCGTTGCGCCAGGAGCAGGACGTGGTCGTCTGGTACGCCACCAAGGGCGACGGTGCCCAGGTGTGCGTCGTGCTGGGCGACGCCGAGTCGACGGCTCCCGCCTGCACGACTCGCGAGCAGGCGCTGGCGCAGGGGGTGAGCGCCAGCCTCGTGACGGTGGTCGACGACTCGCAGACCTTGGATGTCGACGCGTACATGTACCTGACCGATGACGGCGCACCTGCGATCGTCACCAGCAGCTACATATCGATGCCGCAGTCGTCGGCCCAGTTCGCGAATCCCGAGGAGGCGGCTGTCGCGGTCTCCCTCGCGGAGGATGTCGGCCTCGACCGGCGCTCAATCATGGTCGTCGGCTACGACGGCGAGACGCCGATCTGGGTCGGCGTCGACAAGGCGACCCAGCGCTACTGTCTCGTCGTCGACGGATCGAGTCCCTCGCCGCCGATGGTGTGCGACGACAGCCTGATGCTGGCGGATGCCGACAGATCGCTCGGACTCGTCGTCGACGACGGCGACGGGAGCACCCGCTACGAGTACCGGTTCGGCTACGGTCAGGGATACCTCACGGTGACGAGGGACGGGGAGGGCGACGATGCCGCATGAGAGTGACGCCGCCGAACTGCGAGCGCTGCAGGCCAGGGCCTACGGTCGCGGCGGCGGACTCACCGATGCGGATGCCGCCCGTCTGGCCGCCCTCGAATCGGCCCGCTTCGCGACGGCTCCCGCACGCGCCGGGGGCGCCGAGGATCGCGCGATCGCCGAGGATCCCGCGCCTGCCGGCGATCCCGCAACGGTCGACGATGCGGCTCCGGTCGACGATGCGGCTCCGGTCGACGATGCGGCTCCTGCTCACGACACGGCTCCGGTCGACGATGGCACTGAACACTCCGATGCCTCTGAACACGGCGCCGCGCCTGCCGATCTCGTGGGCGGAACGGGCATCGCGCGAAGGAGGTGGACGTCGCTCGTCGCCGCCTCGGCCGCCCTTCTGCTGGTCGGGATCGGCGTGGGGTGGGCGGTGTTCGCGGAGAAGGGCGACGGGATCGCCCTCACCGCGGCGCAACAGGAACGGCGAGCGACGCTCCAGGACGACGGCGGGTACGACCCGGGGAGCCTCAGGGCGATCGGCCAGGACGACGATGCGCTGGTCTGGCTCGCCACGAAGGACGACGGCGACCTGAGCTGTCTCACCCTCGACGTCGCGGCGGAGTCGTCGACGCAGTGCGCTCCCACCGAGGACCTCGAGAGAGGCTGGGGATTCGGAGTGAGCGTCGTCGCCCCGGCCAGCGATGGCGACGAACCTGCGCAACAGTTCTCCGCGACGGCGGCGCGCGCGACCACGGGCGAGTTCGTGGCGATCGTGCAGCGCTGGGACACGAGCGGGAACGACTGGCTGTCGCAGTTCGAGGGGGCGGAGCGGGATCGGGCGGAGCAGCTCGCGGACGAGGGGTTCGACGAGTACACCTACTCGATCGTCGGCGATTTCCAGCAGAAGCCCGTCTGGTTCGGTCAGCGCACCACCGGCGCGGTGACCGAGGATTGCCTGGTCGTCGACGCCCTCGACGCGACCCAGTGCGTGCGTGCCGGCGAATCCCGAGAGGGCGGCATCGGCATCAGGACGACGACGTTCGACGAGGGGGCGGGCCGGACCGTCACGTCGGATGTGCTCCTCTCGTTCACCCGCAGCGGCACCCCGTACCTCGTGGTGAGCGGCGACGCGCCCGCGTCCGCGACGGGCACGGATGCGGGGTGACCGCGCCCCGGCTATCCGGCCGCGGGAACCCGGTCGGCGAGGATCGCACGCCGCTGGTCGCCGACGCGGGTGAGGATCAGCGTGGCCGACGCGTCGCCCGTGAGCGCGAGCTTCTTGCGGAAGGCGGCGGGATCGATGTCCATCCCGCGCTTCTTGATCTCGAGGGTGCCGATCCTGTGGGCCTTGAGAACGGCGCTGATGGCCTTCGGGTTGGCCGGCATCGTCTCACGCACCCGGAAGCTCTGCACGAACGGGCTGGTCAGCGCTGAGTCCGAGGTCAGGTACGCGATCCGGTCGTCGAGCATCCCCGCCTCGAGCGAGCGCGCGACGTCGCCGATCAGACGGGCGCGGATCACCGCCCCGTCGGGTTCGTGCAGGAACGCGCCGAGCTCGCGCACCGGCGCGTCCTCGGCGTCGGCACCGGCGGTCATCTCGTGCGAGCGCTCGCCGCGGATGACCAGTGCTGCGCGGCGCACCCCTTCGCGTGCGAGTGCTCCTGTCCACAGGACCAGCTCGACGACGCTGCCCTCCGCGCTCACCCACTGCGCCTCGGCGTCGGCGGGGAGGGCGTCGCGGTCGTGCCCGGGGCCGAGCTTGATGCCGGAGGGGATTCGGGATGCCAGCTCGAACGCCCAGTCCAACGGGGGAGAGTAGTCGTCGGACGAGACGCGGCGGGTCTCGCTGTGTCCTGACGTGCGGCGGGCGGGGTCCATCCAGATCGCGGTGACGCCGTCCGTCTCCGTCGGCGCATGCTCCTGCGCGGTGCCGTGCGCGACCGTGGCGCTGTCGGCGAACGGTGCGAGGTTGTAAGCGGCGATGGCCGCGGTGACCTCGTCGGCGTCGACCGCCGACACGTCGAGCCCGGCGCCGGCGAAGGCGAGGGAGTCCCCGCCGATGCCGCAGCCGAGGTCGGCGACGCCGGTGATGCCGGCGCGGCGCATCCGCTGGGCATGGCGGGCGGCGACGCCGAGGCGGGTGGCCTGTTCGAGACCCGCGCGGGTGAACAGCATCCGCGCGGCGAAGTCGCCGAACTTCGCCTGCGCACGAGAGCGCAGTGCGGCCTGTCCGACCACGGCCGACACGAGGTCGGGGGAGTGGCCGGCGGCGCGCAGCCGCGACACGGCCCTCGCGACGTCGGCGCCCTGTTCGATCGGGCCGAGAGCGTCCAGCAGCTCCAGGCCCTCGGGGGTCAGCAGTGCGCGCAGTTCGGACATCTCCACCCGGCAAGCTTAGGCGGCGGCGAGGTCGGCACGATTGGCACTCGCATTGCATGAGTGCCAGCCGACGCCCTACACTGGGTGTTAGCACTCTCGGGTTGAGAGTGCGAAAAAGTCTTCCTGTCAGCGTCAAGAAAGAAGAGGTAGACCGTGTCGGTTTCCATCAAGCCGCTCGAGGACCGCATCGTCATCAAGCAGGTCGAGGCCGAGCAGACCACCGCGAGTGGCCTGGTCATCCCCGACACCGCCAAGGAGAAGCCCCAGGAGGGCGAGGTCGTGGCCGTTGGCCCCGGCCGCATCGATGACAACGGCAACCGCGTTCCGCTCGACGTCGCCGTGGGCGACCGTGTCCTGTACAGCAAGTACGGCGGCACCGAGGTGAAGTTCGGCGCAGACGAGTTCCTCGTCCTGTCGGCACGCGACGTGCTCGCGGTCGTCGTCCGCTGAGACAACGTCTTCGAAAGGGCCCGGATGCATCTCGCATCCGGGCCCTTTCCGTATGTGTGACGGGTCCGGCTCCCGCCACTCCTGGGCGCTTTCCTGCCATTCTCCGGCCGAGCACGAGGCCGTGACGATGACCCGAGCGGCGCGGCACTAGGGTTGTCCGGTGACCCCCACGAGCACCGCGATCCGCGCCACGCAGACGGCCGGTGTCGCCTACGCGGGCGGCGCCTATCTGCTCTGGGGCGTGCTGCCTCTCTACTTCCTGCTGCTCGCGCCGACAGGACCGTGGGAGGTCGTCGGCTGGCGGGTGCTGCTGTCGCTCCTGTTCTGCGTCATCCTGCTCACGGTGACTCGGGGATGGCAGGCCTTCGGCGCGATCGTCCGCCAGCCCCGGCTGCTGGGATGGACGGCCCTGGCCGGCGTGCTGATCTACGTCAACTGGCAGGTCTTCGTGTTCGGCACGCTCAGCCACAACGTCGTCGAGACCAGCCTCGGCTACTTCATCAACCCGATCATGACGGTGCTGCTCGGGGTGTTCGTTCTCAAGGAGCGCATCCGACGCCTGCAGTGGGTGGCTGTCGGCATCGCCTCGGTCGCGGTGATCGTGATCGTGGTGCTGTACCGGTCGTTCCCCTGGATCGCTCTCTCGCTCACCGTCTCCTTCGGCGTCTACGGGCTCATCAAGAAGAAGATCGGCCCGGCCGTCGACGCGATCAGCGGACTGACCCTCGAGTCGTTCTGGTTGATCCCCATCGCCGTGGTCCAGCTGGTGCTCGTCGCCACCGGCCCCGGCCTCACGATGGGGGCCAACGGCATAGGGCACGCCGTGCTGCTCGCTCTCGCGGGTGTCGCCACCGCCGTGCCCCTGCTCCTGTTCGCGGCGGGGACCCGGCGGATCGACCTCACGGTCATCGGGATGATCCAGTTCGTGACCCCCGTGATGCAGTTCATCATCGGCGCCGCCGTGCTCGGCGAGCCCATGCCGATCGAACGGTGGGTGGGGTTCGTCCTCGTCTGGGTCGCGATCGCGGTCTTCCTCGTCGACCTGGTGCTCGCCGCCCGTCGAGGGCGTCGGAACGGGCGCCCGGAACCGGTCTGAACTCCGGAATCACGCGGCGCGGAACCCGGTGTCGGATCGTTAACGCACCGAAACATCGGCGACCCCTACGCGAAGCCTTTCAGTCCTAGTGTTAGAGCCACCCGACCGTGGTCACAATCCACGGCCAGTCACGCAAGGGAGCATCATGACCTCATTCACGCGCTCGCGCAGCGCCCGATTCCTCGCGGGAGTCGCGCTGCTCAGCGTCTCGGCGATCGTCGTCGCAGGCTGCAGCAGCACCCCCTCGGACGACTCGTCCGACGGCGGCAGCACTTCCGCCGCCGATCTGACTCTCAAGCTGGGCTCGCTGCTTCCGCAGACCGGCTCGCTGGCGTTCCTGGGCCCGCCCATGGAGTCCGGCGTGGGCCTCGCGGTCAAGGAGATCAACGACGCCAAGGCGGGTGTGACCATCGACCTCACCGCCGAGGACGAGGGCGACACCGACACCAAGGCCTACGAGACCTCGATCACCAAGCTCCAGGGCGCCGGCGTCTCGGCCATCGTGGGTGCTGCGGCATCCGGTGTCTCCAAGCTGATCCTCGACGGAAACGTCAGCGCAGGCATCCTGCAGATCTCCGCCTCGAACACCTCGCCCGACTTCACCGCGTGGGACGACGACGGACTCTACTTCCGCACCGCCCCCAGCGACCTGCTGCAGGGTGAGGTGCTCGGCAACCTGATCGCCGAGGACGGCGCCAAGTCGCTCGGCATCATCTACCAGAACGACGCGTACGGCACCGGCCTCGACGCGGCGATCAAGGAGACGTTCGAGGGCACCGGTGGCGAGGTCGTCGCCGAGGCGTCGTTCAACGTCGGCGACGCGCAGTTCGACGCACAGGTCGAGACCATCAAGGCGCAGAACCCCGACGCGGTCGCGATCGTGTCGTTCGACCAGTTCAAGACCCTCGCACCGCTGCTGGTGAACGCCGGCATCTCCGCCGACAAGTTCTACCTCGTCGACGGAAACCTGTCGGACTACGGCGACGAGATCCCGGTCTCGCTCGAGGGCGCCCAGGGCACGAAGGCCGGCCCCGCGCTCGCCGACGACTTCACCGACCGTCTGCAGACGTACTGGACGGGTGAGGGCAACTCCGAGGTCAAGGACTTCACCTACGCGGCCGAGGCGTACGACGCCGTCGTGCTCGTGGCGCTGGCCTCGCTGGCAGCAGACTCCACCGAGGGCGCGGACATCGCAGCCAAGATGCAGGAGGTCTCGGGCGGTTCGGGCGACGGCGAGAAGTGCACCAGCTTCGCCGACTGCGCCAAGATCATCAACGACGGCGGAACGGCCGACTACGACGGCTACTCCGGTGATGTCACGTTCGACGAGGCGGGCGACCCCCAGGGTGCCTCGATCGGCATCTACAAGTACGGTGCCGACAACATGATCGAGCGCACCAACTGATCATCGGTCACCGCACCCGCTGATCGCACACACGAGGGCCCCGGATGCCGCATCCGGGGCCTTCGTCCTACCTGCGGCGTCGTGCATGCCTCGTCAGGGCACGGAAGAGGGGCGGATGCCGCAGCATCCGCCCCTCTTCCGTGCCGGTCGCTCAGGCGGCGTCGGTGCCCAGCGTGCCCAGGTACAGTCCGATCACCTTCGGGTCGTTGAGCAGGTCGCGCCCGCTGCCCTCGTAGGCGTCCTTGCCCTGGTCGAGCACGTAGCCGCGGTCGCAGATCTGCAGGCATCGCCTGGCGTTCTGCTCGACCATGATGGTTGTGACGCCGGCCTTGTTGATGTCGGAGACCCGGATGAACGCGTCGTCCTGACGCACCGGGCTGAGCCCGGCCGACGGCTCGTCGAGAAGGAGCACCGAGGGGTTCATCATCAGGGCGCGCGACATCGCGACCATCTGCCGTTCACCGCCCGACAGGGAGCCGGCGCGCTGCTTGAGGCGCTTCCCCAGCTCGGCGAAGATGCCGGTGACGAACTCGAGCCGCTCGGCATACGCCTTGGGGTTCTGATAGAGCCCCATCTGCAGGTTCTCCTCGATGGAGAGCGAGGGGAACACGTTGTTCGTCTGCGGGACGAATCCCACGCCGCGTCTGACGAGCTTGTCGGCCTTGAGGCCGACGATGCTGTCGCCGTTCAGCGTGATCTCGCCGTCGCGGACGTTCACGAGGCCGAAGATCGCCTTCAGCAGGGTCGACTTGCCGGCGCCGTTCGGACCGATGATGCCGATCAGCTCTCCCTTGCGGGCGACGAGATTCGCGCCGTTGAGGATGTTCACCCCCGGCAGGTACCCGGCGTGCACGTCCTTCAACTCGACGACGACGTGGTCGTCCTGAACGGATGCGTCAGCGCTCATGCGCGTCCCTCCTGGGTGTCGTCGGCGTCGAGCTCTGCCTCGGCCTCTGCTTCGATCTGCTCGCGCAGCTTCACGGCCGCGGTGTCGGCGAGCACGGGGATGCGTCCGGTCACCGCACCCAGGTCGACGTCCTGATGGGCTCCGAGGTACGCGTCCACGACGGCCGGATCCTCCATGACCTCCTCGGGCGGCCCCTCGGCCACCACGCGCCCCTCGGCCATCACGACCACCCAGTCGGCGATGTGACGCACCATATGCATGTCGTGCTCGACGAAGAGCACGGTCATGCCCTGGTCCTTGAGGTCGAGGATGTGATCGAGCAGCGACTGCGTCAACGCCGGGTTGACGCCGGCCATCGGCTCGTCGAGCATCACCAGCGTCGGGTCGCTCATCAGCGCCCTGGCCATCTCGAGGAGCTTTCGCTGGCCTCCCGAGAGCGCGGCGGCGAAGTCCTTCTCCTTGGCGTCGAGTTTGAACCGGGCGAGGAGCTCGCGCGCTTTCACCTCGATCTCCTGGTCCTGCTTTCGCCACAGGAACGGGAACAGGCTCGACCAGAATCCCTCGCCGCGCTGGTTCGGGGCTCCGAGCTTCATGTTCTCGAGCACGGTCAGCAGCGACAGCGACTTGGTCAGCTGGAACGTGCGCACCTGGCCCATCCGAGCCACCTTGAAGGAGGGAACGCCCGACAGGTTCGTGCCGTCGAACGACCACGATCCGCTGTTCGGCTTGTCGAACCCGCACAGCAGGTTGAAGAGGGTCGTCTTGCCCGCGCCGTTCGGTCCGATCAGGGCGGTGATGGCGCCGCGGGGGATCTCGACGTGATCCACGTCGACGGCGGTCAGGCCGCCGAAACGACGCTGCACGGCATCGACGACGAGGATCGGGTCGACCTTGGCGACGCCGGGGGCCGCGGGGCCCTTCGTGAGTCCTGTGGTCTTGGGGCGGCGGATGCTCCCGGTCGAGGGCGCCGCCTGGGCGCTCTCGTCGGGGGTCAGTTCATTTGACAAAGGTCATCTCCCTCTTGTCTCCGAGGATGCCCTGAGGTCGGAAGATCACGAGCAGCATCAGGGCGATGCCGACGAAGATGAACACCAGCGTGGATGCCTGGCTGTCGGACATGGGCAGGAGGCCGGCCTTCGCCATGCTCGGGAGCAGGTTGGCGAGGAACGCGAACACCACCCAGAACAGGATCGCGCCGAGCGTGGGGCCGAAGACCGTCGCGGCGCCTCCGAGCAGCAGCACGGTCCACAGGAAGAACGTGAGCGAGGTCGTGTAGCTGCCGGGCACGACGGCGGAGGGGAGCACGAACACGATCCCGCCGGCCGCGCCGACGATGCCGCCGACCACGAGCGCCTGCATCTTGTACGCGAAGACGTTCTTGCCGAGCGAGCGCACGGCATCCTCGTCTTCGCGGATGCCCTTGAGCACGCGGCCCCAGGGGCTGCGCATCAGCGCCCAGACCACGAGGATCGACACCGCGAGCAGCACCACGCCGAACACGCGGTTCCAGAGGTCGTTGGCGGTGTAGGTCCAGGGCCCGAAGCCGTAGGTGCCCGGGGGGAAGGGGTTCGCGTCGCGGAACCCGCCGTTGTACTGCGCGAGTCCGTCGGCCGAGTTCGTGAACTCGTC
>NZ_JBEOUR010000027.1:0-39460 GCF_040302605.1 Microbacterium sp. NPDC097977 | reverse complement strand
GGGTTCTGCAGTGCTTCAGTTATTTGTGCTGACGCTTTGGGGGGGGGTGGTGGATGCCGCGGCATCCGCCAGCCCGGCGGGGAATGTTCAGCCATCCGTGCCGGGTGTGCCGGTGCCGGGTGTGCCGGTGTCGGGTGCGTCAGGCGAGCAGCTCGCCCGCGAGCGCCTCGATGCGGCGTCGGATGTCGTCGCGGATCGGCCGCACCGACTCGATGCCCTGACCGGCCGGGTCGTCGAGCTCCCAGTCCTCATAGCGTGTGCCGGGGAAGAACGGGCAGGCGTCGCCGCATCCCATCGTGATCACCACGTCGGATGCCTGCACCGCCTCGGTCGTCAGCACCTTGGGCGCCTCGGCGGTGATGTCGATGCCGAGCTCGACCATCGCGGCGACCGCGACCGGATTGATCCGGTCGGCGGGCATGGATCCCGCTGAGCGCACCTCGATGCGGTCGCCGGCGATCTCGCGCAGGAACCCGGCGGCCATCTGCGAGCGCCCGGCGTTGTGCACGCAGACGAAGAGGACGGAGGGCTTGGCTGTGGTCGTCATGATGTCTCCAGGGTAAGCGAGCGAGCGGGGTCGAGGACGCGTGCAGATGCTGACGGCATCCAGCCGACCCCGGATAGGCTTGCGGTGTGGCCCTCCTCTCGATCGCCGGTTCGGCGCGCGCTCCGCATGAGCTGCGCTCGGCGACGCCGATGAAGGAATGGATGCGCGTCGTGATGCACCCGGGCACGAACGGCTGGACCAGTGTGTGGGGCACTCTCTCGCACGGCGAGATCGCGGGCTGCCCGCCGCCACGCGGCTAGACCACGCCTCATCCGGGGCGGTGGTCTCCTGCGCCATCCACCCCTTCTTCCGCGTGAGGTCTTCCCGTGTCCACTTCTCCCACCCGTCCCCGCCTCCGTCTGGCTCCGCACGAGCTGTGGCGGGGTATCCGCTCCAACGCCCGCAGCGACGTTCTCGGCGGATCGTTCCTGCTCGCCGCCACCGTCGCGGCCCTGATCCTCGCCAACACCCCGGCGGTGTCGTGGTACGAGTCCGTGCGCGACGTCACCTTCGGCATCCCCGAGCTGCACCTCGACCTCAGCGTCGGCGCCTGGGCGGCCGACGGTCTGCTGGCGATCTTCTTCTTCGTCGTGGGCCTCGAGCTGAAAGAGGAGTTCGTCACGGGGCGCCTGCGTGATCCTCGTCAGGCGGCGCTGCCGATCGCCGCGGCGGTCGGGGGTGTCATCGTACCCGCGGTCATCTTCGCGGTGATCAACGCCGGCAACGGTGCAGACGCTTTGCGCGGGTGGGCGATCCCGACCGCGACGGACATCGCCTTCGCCGTCGCGGTGATCGCCGTCGTCGGCAGGTTCCTTCCTCCCGCGCTCCGGGTCTTCCTGCTGACCCTCACGATCATCGACGATCTGATCGCCATCACCATCATCGCGACGTTCTACACCGACACGATCAGCCTGCCCTGGCTCACCCTCGCGCTGCTGCCTCTCGCCGGGTTCGCGTTCCTCGTGCAGAAGGGCGTGCGCGAGTGGTGGATTCTGCTGCCGCTCGCCGTCGCGGTGTGGGTGTGCATCCATGCCGCAGGGATCCACGCCACCGTGGCCGGTGTCCTGCTCGGTTTCGTGGTCCCCGTCGTGCCCACGGAGCGTGCACGCGTGCAGGCGGGAGAAGACGCCGAGGGTGAGCCGCTGTACGACGGCCTCGCACCGCACTTCGCCGATCGGTGGGGTGTCGTCGCGACGCTGTTCGCGGTCCCGGTGTTCGCCTTCTTCGCCGCGGGTGTGACGATCGGCGGCCTCGACGGGCTGCGGTCGGCGCTGACCGATCCGATCGCGATCGGCATCATCGTCGGACTCGTGGCGGGAAAGCCGATCGGCATCCTCGTGACCACGTTCCTGTTGAGCCGCATTCCCGCCCTGCGCCTCGACGAGACGCTGCGGTGGCCGGATCTGACGGGCATGGCCTTCATCGCCGGAATCGGGTTCACCGTCTCGCTGCTGGTCGGCGAACTCGCGTACGGCGCCAGCTCGGTCGCCGACGAGCACGTCAAGATCGGCGTGCTTCTCGGGTCGCTGATCGCGGCGGTGATCGGTGGCAGCATCCTCGCGACGCGCAGTTCCCGTGCCCGTCGCCGGCAGCTCGACCCGGGCGGTCACGACCTCTGACCGGCTCGGCTCGGCTCACACGAGTCGCGCTGTCGTGCCTCGCACGTTCAACTCGAAGGGGAGCGCCGCGGGGATGCCGGCGGCCTCGCCCTCGGTGAGCTTGGCGAGCACGGCGTCCGCCGCCCGCTCGCCCTGGCCCAGGGGGAACTGGTCGACGGTCGTCAGGCGGAAGAACTCGCCGAGCTCGTGCCCGTCGATCCCGACCACCGAGAGGTCTTCGGGCACGGCGAAGCCCAGGTCGCGTGCCGCGAGGATCGCGCCGACCGCCATCTCGTCGGATGCGGCGAACACCGCGGTGGGGCGCGGACCCGGGCGACCGAGCAGCTGCTTCGCGGCGCGGTAGCCGCCCTCGACGGTGAAGTCGGCAGGTTCGAGGAAGGCCGGATTCAGCGGGATGCCGGCCTTCGCCAACGCCTTCTCGAAACCCAGTCGACGGTTCGTGGGGATGTGGAAGTCGAGGTCGAACTCGGGGTTCGCGCCGATGTGCGCGATGTCGCGGTGACCGAGAGCGATCAGGTGCTCGGTCGCGAGCTGTGCGACGGCCACATCGTCGACGGTCAGGGTGTCGAGCTGGGAGTTCGGACCGCCGATTACGATCACCGGCAGCCCCAGATCGAGCAGGTGCTGCGTCTCGTCGTCGTCGAGCTCGATCGACACGGCGATCACCGCATCCACCCGCTGGCGGCGCAGGAACGTGTCGAACACGTGCCGGCGCACATCCTCGTCGGCGGTGATGTTGTAGAGCGTGATGTCGTAGCCCTCGCGCATCAGCGCGGCCGAGACCCCCGAGAGCACGGTGCTGAAGAACCAGCGGTCGAGGAAGGGCACGATGACCCCGATGTTGCGCGTGCGCCCGGATGCCAGACTCGAGGCGCGCGACGAGACGACGTAGCCGAGCGCCGAGGCGGCCTCCTGCACGCGCAGGCGTGCCGACTCCGACACGTGCCCGCGACCGCTCAGGGCACGCGAGACCGTGGCGGTCGAGACACCGGCGAGCCGGGCGACCTCATCGATGCTCGTCATGGGGTTCCTCTCCGAGCCGTTCCTGCCGCCGCTCGCGCAGCCGGGCGAGGCCGGGGCTGTGCGAAACGGCGACAGGGCGGGATGCCGCGTTACGCCGTGGTGTACCAGACGGCCGTGTCGACCGGCACGGATCCACCGTCGAACGGCTGGCTCTGCAGGAGCACGAAGGCGTCGGCCGGCAGCGGGATCGGCTCGGTGCCCAGGTTCGCGAGCACGTGCACGGTGCCGCGGCGGAAGGCCACGGCATCCGCTCCTGCGTCTTCCCAGACGAGGGATCCGCTGCCGAAGCCGTACTCGCGGCGTCCGGCGAGCAGGCGCTTGTAGAGCGCGAGCGTGGAGGCGGGGTCGACCTCTTCCACGTCGCGCGAATACGTGGCCCAGTCGGCGGGCTGCGGCAGCCACGAGGCGCCGGTCTCGTTGAAGCCGAAGGCCGGGGCCTCCGCCTCCCACGGCAGCGGCACGCGGCATCCGTCGCGTCCGTACCGTTCGCCGTTCGTCCGGAACCAGGTCGGGTCCTGACGGAACGCGTCGGGGATCTCCATCGCCTCCGGCAGGCCCAACTCTTCGCCCTGGTAGAGGTATGCCGAGCCCGGCAGCGCGAGCATCACGGTCGTCGCCGCCCTGGCACGGGCGAGCCCGATGGCGGTGTCGGGCTTGTGCGGGGTGTTCGGACCGATGCCCTCGCCCTGCGGGTTGTCGTCGGTGAGCGCGAGGCGCGAGGCGTGACGCACCACGTCGTGGTTCGACAGCACCCAGGTGCTGGGGGCGCCGACCGCGCCGAAGGCGTCGAGCGACTCGCGGATGACGTCGCCGAGCGCCTTCGCGTCCCACTCCGTCATCAGGTACGGGAAGTTGAACGTCTGGTGCATCTCGTCGGGGCGCACCCACAGCGCGGTCTGCGTCAGCGTGGGCATCCACGCTTCGCCGCAGAGGGCGCGGTCGCCGTCGTACTCCGCGAGCACCCGGTGCCAGTCGCGGTAGATCTCGTGCACGCCGTCCTGGCCCCAGTAGGGGACGTCGGCTTCGCCGCCGCCCATCGAGTCGGCATCGGCCGGCGGGGTGTAGTCGGGGAGGCCGTCGGCCTTGATCATGCCGTGGGCCACGTCGACGCGGAAGCCGTCGACGCCGCGGTCGAGCCAGAAGCGCAGGATCGAACGGAACTCCTCGCGCACCTCTTCGTTGTTCCAGTCGAAGTCGGGCTGCGTGGGGTCGAAGATGTGCAGGTACCACTGGCCGGGGGCGCCGTCGGACTCGGTCACGCGCTCCCACATGCCGCCGCCGAACACGGACTCCCAGTTGTTCGGGGGGAGTTCGCCGTTCTCGCCCTTGCCGTCACGGAAGATGTAGCGCGCGCGCTCGGGGCTGCCCGGGGCCGCCCTCAGCGCCTCCTGGAACCATGCGTGCTGGGCCGACGAGTGGTTCGGGACCAGGTCGACGACGACACGGATGCCGCGGGTGTGCGCCTCGTTCAGCATCGTGTCGAAGTCGTCGAGCGTGCCGAACAGGGGGTCGACGTCGCGGTAGTCGGCGACGTCGTAGCCGGCGTCGCGCTGCGGGCTCGTCATGAACGGGCTCAGCCAGATCGCGTCGACGCCGAGCTCCTTCAGGGAGTCGAGTCGGCTGGTGATGCCGGGCAGGTCGCCGATGCCGTCGCCCGAGGCGTCGGCGAACGAACGGGGGTAGATCTGGTAGATGACCGCGCTGCGCCACCACTCGGAACCGGGGGCTGCGATCTGCTCAAGCTGTGCCATGTCCTCAGAGTAGTGCAAACGCTTACAGCTATGCCAGGACTGAGATCGAATCGATTCGGTACGGGGGTCGGGAGGGGGTCTGGGCGCTCGGCATCCGTGCCCCGTACCGTCTGCAGGACCCTGGCACGGATGCAGGGACGAGTGACGGTTTTCGCCCCTGCATCCGTGCCCCGATCCTGCATGCGGACGGTCCCGGCCGAGGTCGCGACGACATGGCTCGGAAAAGTTACGCGACACGCCGATGAAGCGAGAATTTGGCCTTTCGTCCACTTCCTTGCGTCTCACTGATATGCGAGCATTTTCAGTGTGACCTCCTGGTCGCCTGCGGGGCCCGCACTCGGACCGCTGTTCCGACCGAGGGAGTCACGATGCACGGGTCGTTGCGCCGGCCGGCGAGACGCACGGTCTCGACGGTTCTCGTCGCCGCCGTCGTGCTGGCGGGTGCCGTGTCCGCGGCCATCGGCTCCTCCGCCGAGGCGGACCCGGCGACCGACGCGGGAGCACCCGACCCCACGCTCTCGGTCTCGCTCGCCTACGAGTTCCTCGACGCACGCGTCGACCAGTTCTGCGACGGCGAGGGCCGCTGTCTTCCACGGAGCTACGAGGGCGGATTCTTCACCGACCTGCCGACCTGGGACTTCACCCCGTCGTTCGTCTACGACGACGCACTCGTGGTGATCGCGTACACCGCTCGCGGCCTGCCCGACGACATCCGCCGCGCACAGGCGGTCGGCGACGCGCTGCTGTTCGTGCAGGAGAACGACCCCATCGGCGACGGGCGTACCAGGGCCTCGTACGAGCCCCACGGCGTCCGCCAGGGGCGGGTCGAGATCACCGGACCCGGCTCCTTCACCGGCAACCAGGCGTGGGTGGGCATGGCCCTGACCCGACTGTTCCACGCGACCGGCGAGCAGAGGTATCTCGACGGGGCGCTGCGCACCGCGCAGTGGATCCAGACGAACACCGCCGACATGGTGCGCGCACCCTACGGATACACCGGCGGCCAGCTCGAGGACGGCACCTCGCTCGAGTGGAAGTCCACCGAGCACAACAGCGACATCGCGGGATTCTTCACCCAGCTCGCGGAGCTCTCCGGCGATCAGATCTGGGCGGACCGTGCGGCGGTCGCGGCCGACTTCGTGGCGGCCATGCAGAGCGCCGACGGTCACGTCGACACCGGGACGCTGCTCGATGGGAGCACCGTGAACACGCGGCCTGTGCCACTCGACTCGCAGACGTGGACCTCGCTCGCGACCGGTGATGCCCGCTACGACACGGCCGTGGACTGGGCCCTTGCGCACCTCGTCGCCACCGACGGCCAATACCAGGGGCCCTCGATCAGCGACAGCGATGTCTCGAAAGTGTGGTTCGAGGGCAGCGGGCATCTGGCGCTCGCCCTGAAGCTGCGCGGCGCAGACGGTGACGCCGCGCGGGCCGAGGCGCTGCTCGACAGCATCCGCCTCGGGCAGCGAGACGCCGAGAACGGCGACGGCAAGGGCATCGTCGCGACATCCACCGACGGCCTCGACTCGGGCTTCGGGGATCTCTACTACGCGAGCCTGCACACCGGAGCGACCGCCTGGTACCTGCTCGCCGCCGCCGGCGACAACCCGTTCGCGCTGCCGACGCCCTGACCCGCGCGCGTCGCGTCGCGTCTCACGGCATCGCCCGCGCCTGTCCCGATCGGTGCGGGGTCAGTTCCGCACCCGCGGGTCGCTGCGGGGTCGAAATCGCACCGCCCACGTGGTGCGGGGTCGAATTCGCATCGGATTCGGGCGATTCGGATGCGGAACTGACCCCGCCTGCGTGCCGGGATGCGGAATTGACCCCGCGTGGGCGCGGGCGGGGTGGCATGGCCCTGTTACCCGGTGTGGTGCGGGGTCGAATTCGCATTGGATTCGGGCGATTCGGATGCCGAACTGACCCCGCCTGAGTGCCGGGTGCGGAATTGACCCCGCCTGCGTGCCGGGTGCGGAATTGACCCCGTACCCGGGCGCGTGGGCCGGCGTCGTTCCAGCCCCCATAAGGTGCGGGGTCGAAATCGCATCGGAATCAGGCGCTTCGGGTGCGGAATTGACCCCGCCTGCGCAGGGCCCGGATGCCGAACTGGCCCCGCCTGCGCAGGGCGCGGATGCGAAACTGACCCCGCCTGCGCAGGGCGCGCGTGCGTCTGCGGCTCAGGCGGCGACGCGGGCGACCGCGGCGATCGCGCTCGCGAAGAAGTCGACTCCGTCGATGCCGGAGCGCATGGCCACCGAGGTGTCGGGGCCGAAGCCCGCCTCGGTCGCATGCTCGGGGTGCGGCATGAGTCCGACGACGTTGCCCGCCTCGTTGGTGAGTCCGGCGATGTCGCGCAGCGAGCCGTTCGGGTTCACGCCCGCGTAGCGGAAGGCCACGAGGCCCTCGCCCTCGATGCGGTCGAGTGTCTCGTCGTCGGCGATGTATCCGCCGTCGGCGTTCTTGAGCGGGATGACGATCTCCTGGCCGGTGCGGAACCGGTTGGTCCAGGCCGTGTCGGAGTTCTCGACCGTGAGCTTCTGGTCGCGACGCACGAAGTGCTGGTGGTCGTTGCGGATCAGGCCGCCGGGCAGCAGGTGCGCCTCGACGAGCATCTGGAAGCCGTTGCAGATGCCGAGCACGGGCATGCCCTTGGCGGCGGCGTCCTTCACCTCGGACATGATCGGCGACAGGGCCGCGATCGCACCGGCGCGCAGGTAGTCGCCGTAGCTGAAACCGCCGGGGAGCACGAGCGCGTCCACGCCCTCGAGGTCGTGCGAACCGTGCCACAGGGCGACGGGCTCGGCGCCCGCGATCCGGACCGCGCGCTGTGCGTCGCGATCGTCGAGCGAGCCCGGGAAGGTGACGACCCCGATGCGGACGGTCACTCGGTGACCTCGATGCCGACCACGTCCTCGATCACGGAGTTGGAGAGCACCTCGTCGGCGATGCGGCGGGCCTCGGCGAGCACCTCGTCGGTGACCTCGCCTTCGACGGTGAGCTCGAAGCGCTTGCCGATGCGGACATCGGAGAACCCCGTGACGCCCAGGCGGGCGAAGGCGCCGGAGACGGCCTTCCCCTGCGGGTCGAGCAGTTCGGGCTTGGGCATGACGTCGACGACGATGGTGGGCATGAACGGCTCCGGAAGTCGCGGGCGGACGGGCGCGACCAGTCTACCGGCTCGCGACTCGCCCGATTCCCTGGGGTCGGCCCTCAGGCGTGGAACACGGTGTGCAGATCGCCGATGGCGTCGCGCCCACCCAGTCCGTCGATCTCGAACAGCACCGAGATGCCGACCACATGGCTGCCCAGGCGTTCGACGAGCTGGCGTCCGGCCGCGAGGGTGCCTCCCGTGGCGAGGACGTCGTCGATGAGCAGCACGCGGGATCCGGCGGGCAGATCGTCGTGCATCTCGATCGTCGCGGTGCCGTACTCGAGGGCGTAGTCGACGGATGCCGCGGGGCGGGGCAGCTTGCCCGCCTTGCGGATCGGGATGAGTCCCACACCCGCTGCGATCGCCGCAGCCCCGGCGAGGATGAACCCCCGTGCCTCGATGCCGGCGACGACGTCGAACTGCCCGGCGAACGGGGCGATGATCGCCTCGGTCGTGGCCTGCAGCGCCTCGGCGTCGGCGAGCAGCGGCGTGATGTCGCGAAAGATGATCCCCGCCTCCGGGTAGTCCGGGATGCTGCGGATCAGCGATGCGGCGCGGACGAGAGCGGGGGAGAGTTCGGTGTCGGGCACTGGACAAGGGTACGCCGCGTTCACAACTCCGCAGAATCAGGCCGGACTCGGCGACGACGGCGACGGGCGGGCTCATATGCAGCGTTCGTGCTGAGTCATGGACGCGACGAGCGGGGCTTGACTTTCGTGGGAGCGCTCCCATAGAGTCGCTCATCAAGCGTGGGAGCGCTCCCACGAACGTGAGCGCCCCACCATCGCACCACCTGCACCCCCCTGCACGACCCACCACAAAGGAGTGAACTGTGAACACACGTGCCCGCACCCGGATCCTGACGGCGGCAGCCGCAGCATCCGTCGCCGCCCTCGCACTCGCCGGCTGCGCCCCCGCTGACGGGAACGGAGGCGACGGTGCCGCGAGCGACGCGGACGTCACCCTGACCGTCACGACCTTCGGCACCTTCGGCTACGAGGACCTCTACGACGAATACGAGAAGGCGCACCCGAACGTCACGATCGAGGCGAACAACATCGACACCGGCGGAAACGCCCGCACCGACGCCTTCACCAAGATCGCCGCCGGATCCGGACTCAGCGACGTCGTCGCGATCGAAGAGGGCTGGCTCGGCGCCATCATGGACGTCTCCGACACCTTCGTCGACCTGCGCGACTTCGGCATCGAGGACCGCAAGGCCGACTGGGTCGACTGGAAGTACGCGCAGGGCACGGATGCCGACGGTCGCGTGATCGGCTACGGCACCGACATCGGCCCGAGCGGCATCTGCTTCAACGGCCCCGCTCTCGAGGCGGCGGGACTCCCCAGCGACCGCGAGGGCGTCGCCGAACTGCTCGACGGCGATTGGGAGAACTTCTTCACGGTCGGCGCCGACTACACGGCAAAGACCGGGAAGGCCTGGTACGACCACTCCGGATTCGTCTGGAACGCCATGGTCAACCAGCTCGACGAGGGCTACTACACCGCTGACGGAAAGCTGAACGTCGAGGGCAACGACGAGCTCGAGGAGCGCTTCGCGCTGCTCGGTGCGGCCACCGAGGGCGGCCAGTCCGCTGCTCAGAAGGCCTGGGACTGGAACGGCGGAAAGTCGTTCGTCGACGGCACCTTCGCGGTGTTCGTGTGCCCCGGCTGGATGCTGGGCAACGTCAAGGGCTCCGTCGAGGCCGGTGGCGGCGACGCCGAGACCGGCTGGGACTTCGCCGACGTGTTCCCCGGAGGAGCCGCCAACTGGGGTGGCGCGTTCCTGTCGATCCCGGAGAGCTCGAAGCACCAGGAGGCGGCCGCGGAGCTCGCCGACTGGCTGACGCAGCCCGAGCAGCAGGTGAAGCAGTCCGCGGCGGCGGGCAACTTCCCCTCGACGCTGAAGGCACAGGAGACGCTCGCCGCGGAGGCGACGCCGAACCCGTTCTTCAACGACGCTCCGACCGGTGCGATCCTCGCCGAGCGTGCCAAGGGCGTGGTCGCGCAGTTCAAGGGCGCCGAGGACTCGGTCATCCAGGAGAACGTCTTCGGACCCGCTCTGAAGAGCCTCGACCTCGGTGAGGTCGACACGAAGGGCGCGTGGGACAAGGCGCTGGGACTGCTGAACGACCTGGTCACCCAGTGATCCACGGGGCGTCTCGTCCCGTTCGGCGGTGCCGAGCGGGACGAGACGCCCCTCCATCCACACGCTCAGGGACCCAGGTTCCGGAAACCAGGAAACTCTCATGACCCTCACTGAAGAGCGCCGGTCGACGGCATCCGCTCCGCAGCAGAAGACGGATGCCGCGTCGAAGCGCCCCTGGCGTCACCGCGTCTCACGGTTCGATCAGCGCGCGTCCCCGTACTTCTACATCTCCCCGTTCTTCCTGCTCTTCGGGCTGGTCGGACTCTTTCCGCTGCTCTACACGATCTGGGTCGCCGTCCACGACTGGAACCTGCTCAAAGGGCAGGGCGACTTCGTCGGCGTGGGCAACTTCGTCAAGATCCTCGGCGACGGGATGTTCTGGAACTCGATCTTCAACACCCTGAGCATCTTCCTGCTCTCCGCGATCCCTCAGCTCACGGTCGCCCTGTTCATCGCCTACCTGCTGGACCGAGGTCTGCGCACGCCGACGTTCTGGCGCATGAGCGTCCTCATCCCCTTCGTGGTCACGCCCGTCGCGGTCGCGCTCATCTTCTCGAGCATCTTCAACGAGGCCGACGGGCTGGCCAACAACCTCCTGAACCTCGTCGGGATCGCCGACCAGCAGTGGAAGGAGGACACCGCGCTCTCGCACATCGCGATCGCGGTGATGGTGAACTTCCGATGGACCGGGTACAACGCGCTGATCCTGCTCGCCGCCATGCAGTCGGTGCCGCGTGAGCTCTACGAATCCGCCGCCATCGACGGCGCGGGATCCGCGCGACGCTTCTTCTCGATCACGATCCCGACGATCCGTCCGACCCTGATCTTCGTGATCATCACCTCGACGATCGGCGGCCTGCAGATCTTCGCCGAACCGAAGCTGTTCGACGTCTCCACCGCAGGTGGCATCGGCGGCAGCGACAGGCAGTTCCAGACGACGGTCCTCTTCCTCTGGGAGCTGGCGTTCTTCCGCCTCGACCTGGGCAAGGCCTCCGCCGTCGCGATCCTGCTGTTCCTGCTCATCGTGGGATTCGGGCTGCTGAACTTCGCGATCTCCCGCAGGATCTCCACCGGAGACGACCGCCGCAACCGCGCCGCGCGCCGCCGCGTCCGCTCGACCGACAAGGAGGGGGCGCGATGACCGCCACCCAGGCACTCAGCGTGCCGGAGAAGATCCGCCGCCGCCGCGCCGTCGCGGGAGGAACCGCCGGCATCGGCAGCCGCCCCGGCTTCCTCACCTACGGCCTCCTCGCCGCCTTCATCATCGGCAGCGTCTACCCGCTCTGGTGGTCGCTCGTCGTCGCGAGCGGCACGAACTCCACCCGCGGCGAGACCCTGCCGCTGATTCCCGGCGGCAACTTCCTCGCGAACGCCGCCAAGGTGTTCGACGCGATCCCGTTCTGGCTCGCGCTCGGCAACTCGTTCCTCATCTCGAGTGTGATCACGCTCTCGGTCGTGACGTTCTCGACCCTCGCGGGCTACGCATTCGCGAAGCTGCGGTTCAAGGGACGCGATGGACTGATGATCTTCGTGATCGCGACCATGGCGATCCCGACACAGCTGGGCATCATCCCGCTGTTCATGCTGATGCGCGAGCTGGGCTGGACCGGGTCGATCGGCGCCGTCATCGTCCCCACGCTCGTCACCGCCTTCGGTGTGTTCTTCATGAGGCAGTATCTGGTCGACGTCATCCCCGACGAGCTGATCGAGGCCGCACGCATGGACGGGGCGAACCAGTTCCGCACGTTCCTCACGGTCGCGATCCCGGCCGCGCGTCCGGCCATGGCGATCCTCGGTCTCTTCACCTTCATGACCGCGTGGACCGACTACCTGTGGCCGCTGATCGTGCTGTCGCCTTCGAACCCGACGCTGCAGACGGCCCTCAGCCAGCTGCAGTCGGGGTACTACATCGACTACTCCATCGTGCTCGCCGGTGCGGTGCTCGCGACCCTTCCGCTCCTGGTGCTCTTCGTGGTCGCCGGACGGCAGCTGGTCAGTGGCATCATGGCGGGCGCGGTGAAAGGATGACCTCTGTGACCCGTGCCTTCCCCCAGAACTTCCTGTTCGGTGCCGCGACCGCGGCGTATCAGATCGAGGGGGCGGCGTTCGAGGACGGGCGCACCGCATCCATCTGGGACGCGTTCTGCCGTGTCCCCGGCGCGGTGATCGGCGGCGACGACGGCGATGTGGCGTGCGATCACTATCACCGGCATCCGCAGGACGTCGCGCTCATGAAGGACCTCGGGCTGCAGACCTATCGGTTCTCGACCTCGTGGTCTCGGGTGCGGCCCGACGGCGGAGCCGTGAACGCGAAGGGCGTCGACTTCTACGAGCGCCTCGTCGACGAGCTGCTCGCGAACGACATCCTGCCGTGGCTGACCCTGTACCACTGGGACATGCCGCAGGCGCTGCAGGACATCGGCGGCTGGACGAACCGCGACACGGTCTCGCGCTTCCTCGAGTACGCCGGAACCATGCACGACGCGCTGGGGGACCGGGTGAACGTGTGGACGACGCTCAACGAGCCGTGGTGCTCGTCGTTCCTCTCCTACACCGGCGGCGAGCATGCGCCGGGGCACACCAGCGTCGCCGAGGGGCTGCTCTCGGCCCACCACCTGCTGCTCGCCCACGGTGAGACCGTGCGCGAGCTGCGCGGTCGCGACGCGAGCCTGAACCTCGGGATCACCCTCAACCACACGGTTGCCGACCCGGCAGACCCGACGAACCCTGCCGACGTCGACGCCGCCCGGCGCGTCGACGGACAGTTCAACCGCTGGTTCCTCGATCCGATCTACCGCGGGGAGTACCCGGCGGACATCGTCGAGGACATCCGGGTCGTGGACCCCGAGGCGGTGGCGCGGTTCCACGAGGCCGTGCGCGACGGCGACCTGGACACGATCGCGCAGCGGATCGACACGCAGGGCGTCAACTACTATCACGGCGACCTTCTCGCAGGAGAGGCTCCTGAACGCGCCGCCGTCGAGAGCGTGCCCGACACCGGCCGCGCTGTGCGCAGCCCGTACCCGTCGTTCGAGCGCATCCACGCCGTCGAGCGCGGTCTGCCGCGCACGGCCCAGAACTGGGAGGTGCAGCCCGAGGGGCTCACCCGACTCCTGCAGCGGATCTGGAGCGAGTACGCGGAGCCTGCGGGTGTCGTGCTCTCCCTGACCGAGAACGGCGCCGCGTACGACGACGTCGCCGTGGTCGCCGACGGCGAGACCCGTGTGCACGACGACGACCGCACCGAGTTCCTGCGACTGCACCTCGCGGCGGTGCTCGATGCGGTCGACGCCGGAGTCGATGTGCGCGGCTACTTCTACTGGTCGCTGTTCGACAACTTCGAGTGGGCCTGGGGATACGACAAGCGGTTCGGCATCGTGCGGGTCGACTACGACACCCAGGAGCGCAGCGTGAAGGACTCCGGGCGGGAGTACGCTCGCATCATCGCCGCTCGCGCTCTCTGACGCCGGTCGGCGGAGTTCGGGAGCATCCGGCGTCGCCGCCGGCAGAGGGGAGAGTCGTGTCGTCACGAGCGACCATCGAAGAGGTGGCATCGACCGCCGGGGTGTCCCGGTCGACCGTGTCGCGTGTCGTCAACGGGTCGACGGCGGTCAGCCCCGAGGCACTGCTCGCCGTGCAGCGGGCGATCCAGGAGCTCAGTTACGTGCCCAACCGCGCGGCGCGCTCCCTGGCGTCCAAGCAGACGCACGCGATCGCGCTGATCGTGCCGGAGGACACCACGCGCTTCTTCGGCGACCCGTTCTTCGCGGCGATCGTCGCGGGCATCACAGGCGCGCTGCGCGGCTCGGACTACCTGCTGAACCTCCTCATCGCGAGCGATGATCCGGGCGACAAGATGACCAGCTTCGTCCGCAACGGCGGCGTCGACGGCGCGCTCATCGTGTCGCATCACACGAGCGACGCGTTCATCGAGCGCGTCGCCGACGCCGTGCCCGTCGTCTGGGGCGGCCGTCCGGTGCGGCTGCGCGAGGGCGACTACGTGGTCGACGTCGACAACGTCGCCGGTGCGCGCGTCGCGACGAGGCACCTGGTCGACACCGGGCGCACCCGGATCGCGACGATCTCCGGTCCGATCACCATGGTCTCCTCCGCCGACCGCGTGCAGGGCTTCCGCAGTGCGCTGGCCGATGCGGGACTCGTCCCGTTCGCCGAAGAGGCCGGCGACTACAGCGAGGCGAGCGGAGCGGATGCAGCGCGCCGCATCCTCGCCGTCGGGCGCCCCGACGCGATCTTCGTCGCCAGCGACCTCATGGCCCGCGGAGCGCTGACCGCGCTGCGGGCGGCCGGCATCCGCGTGCCCGAGGACGTCGCCCTCGTCGGCTTCGACGACTCCTCGGTCGCGGTGAGCACCGACCCGCCGCTGACGACCATGCGTCAGCCCATGTACGCACAGGGCGAGGCGATGGCAGGGGTCCTGCTGTCCCGACTTGCCGGCAGGGATCCGGCGCACACGACGATCCTGCCGACCGAGCTGGTCGTCCGCGCCTCGTCCTGACGACCGACGCCCCGGCGTGCGCCCGGTCGTGCTCCGACACGGATGCGGACCCGACGCCCCTCCGGCAGGGTCCGCATCCGTGAGTCTGTGTCGTCAGCCGGTTCGCCGCGAGGTCGAGAGGTTCTGGGTCGTCCCCCAGGGGAGCGCTGCCCATGGACCGCGGCGGCTGCTCAGAGCCGTCTTGAGGTCGCGCCAGCCGTCGCCGAACTTCGCGATCGCGCTCTCGTCGACCGTGCCGTCGCTCCAGTGCATGACGCGTCCGGCGAGGTAGCTCAGGCCGAAGTCCGCCCACGACTCGAACGAGGGTCTGGCCTCCGTGCTGATGCGATGGATGATCTGACGCGCCTCGGAGACGTCGGCGTAGCCGAGCGCGACACCCCAGGTCGTCATCGCGACGGCCTGACCCAGCGCGTAGCCGTCGAGGGTGCGCACGAACAGATCGGGGGCGATCAGGTCCACTCCCACCGATCTGCGCAGTTCGCGCTCGATCAGCTCGACACCCGCCACGAAGGGACGCGCATCGCTCACGTCACCGCCCTCGTGGTCGATTCCGGCCAGCCATTCCTGTGTCCGTGGCGGACGCCCGAGGGCGGCCGCCCGCTGGTTGCGCGCCGACAGGTGGAACATCCACGCATGTCGGCGGCGCCGCTCGATGCTCAGGAAGTCGATCATGCTGAGCCAGTCCGCGCGAGAGCCGACGTCCCATTGCTCGACGATCATCGCCCGCTCCACCGCTCCGAGGCCGGGAGCGGTCGGGTCGTTCCATGGGCCGGAAGGCAGAGTGCAGATCTGCAGCAGACCCATCGCGATCCCTTCGGCGTC
Source organism: Microbacterium sp. NPDC097977 (assembly GCF_040302605.1). NCBI lineage: Bacteria > Bacillati > Actinomycetota > Actinomycetes > Micrococcales > Microbacteriaceae > Microbacterium > Microbacterium sp. NPDC097977. The sequence goes on along the minus strand of NZ_JBEOUR010000027.1, from coordinate 23,882 downwards.
GGTGCCGGTCGTGGAGTAGCGGGGCGAGGCGTTCATGGTGATCGCTGGGGCGATCCGCAACGGGGGCATTACACTCCTCACTGTGCGAGTCTGGGGGGACTCATAGCCTGAATGTCTGTTCAAATTGTAATATATAGCGTTCGGATCGCAACCCGAAGGTGATCCGATCCTGGGGAAGTGATTGCCACATGGCTCGGTCCGAGGAGCACAATCGCGGTGCGAGTGCGCGAGCGCGGGAGGCCATGCTGGTCGCCGCCATCGAGCTCTTCGCCGAACGAGGGGTGAACGGCGCGAGCGTCGCCGAGATCACCCAGAGGGCGGGTGTCGCCCAAGGCCTGATGAACTACCATTTCGGCGGCAAGCAGCAGCTGATCTCCGCCGTGATCGATCGCTGGTACGAGACCCTGTTCGCGTTGCCGCAGGCGGACGGACCGGCGGATGTCCGGCTCTCGGGGATCATCGACGGGGCGCTCACCGCGACCGGCTACGCCATGCCGCTGCAGCGGACCGTGTTCGCCATGCAGCTCCAGCCCGACACGCACCGTCTGTTCGCGGAGTCGGAGAGCAGGTTCGACGAACAGTCCTCCAGCTCGGAGGACATCGTGCGGCAGATCTTCCGCGACCGGGGCGCAGCGGACCCGCCTCTCGAGGAGATCATGCTGCGGACGACGCTCGAAGGAATCTTCCTCAAGTACGCGGTCTACGGCGACACGTTCCCGCTCGAGGACTCCCGTCGCTGGGTGCACCGCCTCTACGGTCTGCCGGAACCGGAGGCGCCCCTGCCGCTGCGGCTGGCCCCGCGCAACCCCGATGCCCGCACTCGTGCGGCGCGGGCGTGACATGCGCATGACCGACCGCTGAGACGCGAAGATCCCGGATGCCGCGACGTGCGGCATCCGGGATCGTGGTCCCGTCGGTCAGGCGCGGGCTCCGCCGTCGGTCAGGCGGGGTCTCCGCCCAGCGGACCCACGGCCTCGAGCGGACGCGGGTCGTCGGCTCCCGTGCGCCGCGCTCGGGCGATCAGGTTGCCCACGTGGTAGATCAGCAGGGCGGCGACCGTGCCCAGCACGATCCCGCCGAACGAGAAGTCGCCGAGCTGCATCGAGAAGCCGGCGATGCCGATCACGAGCGAGACCGCGGCGGTGTACTGGTTGACCGGCCGTGAGAAGTCGACGCGGCTGTCGACCCAGATCTTGATGCCGATGATGCCGATCAGGCCGTAGAGCGCGGTGGTCGCGCCACCCAGGACGCCGGCGGGGATCGAGTTGAACACCTCGCCGACCTTGGGCGAGAACGCCAGCAGGATGGCGAAGAGGCCGGCCACCCAGTAGACGGCCGTCGAGTAGACGCGCGTCGCGGCCATGACGCCGATGTTCTCGCCGTAGGTCGTGGTGCCCGAGCCGCCGAAACCGCCGGCGATCGTGGTGGCGACGCCGTCGGCGATGAGCGCACGCCCGGTCTGCTTGTTCACGGTCGGGTCTTCGGTCATGCTCGCGACGCCGCGCACGTGGCCGATGTTCTCCGCGACGAGCACGAGCACCACGGGCAGGAACATCGCGATCGTCGACCAGGTGCCGGGCTCGACGAAATCAGGGAACTGGAACTCGGGCAGGCCGATCCAGGGCGCATCCGCGATGAGCTCGTTCGGGGTCTTGCCTCCGCGCAGTGCGTTGGGGACGTCGAACGACCCGTTGACCGCGGCCCAAATGAAGCCGACCGCAACGCCGAGGAAGATCGAGATGCGGCCGAGGAACCCGCGGAAGAGCACGGCGAACACGATGATCGCGACGAGTGTGATCGTCGCCGTGACCGGGTCGAGCGCGAAGTTGCTCCACGCGGTGGGCGCGAGGTTGAAGCCGATCAGGGCGACGATCGCGCCGGCGACGACCGGCGGCATCAGCGCATCGACCCAGCGCAGTCCCGCGAACTGCACGACGAGACCCACGATGGTGAGCAGGATGCCGACGGCCACCACGCCCGCGAGTGCCGAGCCGAAGTTGCCCGACGCCGTCGCGGCGGTGATCGGGGCGATGAACGCGAACGACGAACCCAGGTAGCTGGGAAGCCTGTTCTTCGTGATGAGGAGGAAGAGCAGGGTGCCGAGACCGCTGAACAGCAGCGTGGTCGAGACGGGGAAGCCGGTCAGCGTCGGCACGAGGAATGTCGCGCCGAACATCGCGACGACGTGCTGCGCGCCGATGGCGATGGTGGCGGGCCAGTTCAGACGTTCGGCGGGGGTGACGACGGCGCCGGCTTCGACGGTGCGGCCGTTGCCGTGGATCTTCCACAGGGGCATGCGGGCTCCTCAGGATCGGGGGGAGGGGAGTGCTGGAGCAACACTACCGATTCCTGTGTGTTCCCTGGGTGCCCTTCGTCTCGTCGCTGCGCTCCTCGCTCAGGAACCGCGGTTTAGGCTGCCGGTCCCTGAGCGGTCTGCACCCCCGGTCCCTGCGCGAGTCGGCCTCTGCTCCCTGAGCGAGTAGACCCCCGCTCCCTGAGCGAGCGGAGCGAGACGAAGGGCGCCCTTCGTCTCGTCGCTGCGCTCCTCGCTCAGGGTCCGCGGAGCGAGACGAAGGGTCAGGCCCCCAGTCGCTCGATGAGCTCGCGGTAGCGGGCGGCCGTGCGATCCACGATGTCGTCGGGAAGCACGGGCGGCTCTCCCTCTTTGTCCCAGTTGGCGGCGAGCCAGTCGCGGACGATCTGCTTGTCGAAGCTCGCCATGCGATCGGTCGGCGTCGAGCCGGTGCGCCACGCCTCGGCATCCCAGTATCGCGAGGAGTCGCTCGTGAGCACCTCGTCGGCCAGATGCAGGATGCCGATGGCATCCGTGCCGAACTCGAACTTCGTGTCGGCGAGGACGAGGCCGCGCTCCTCGGCGATCGCGGCGGCGCGGGTGTAGAGCGACAGCGACACGTCGCGCAGCTCGGCCGCCCGCTCGGCGCCGACGAGCTCGACCGTCTGCGCGAAGGTGATGTTCTCGTCATGCTCGCCCATCGGCGCCTTGTAGGCCGGGGTGAACAGGGGTTCGGGAAGCCGGTCGCCGTTCTGCAGGCCTTCGGGCAGCGGGATGCCGCACACGGTGCCGCTCTCGGTGTACTCGGCCCACCCCGACCCCGTGAGGTAGCCGCGTACGACGCACTCGACGGGCAGCATCTCGAGCGACTGCGCGAGCATGGCACGGTCGGCGACGCTCGCGGGGATCTCGCCGTCGGCGAGGTGGTTCGGCACGTCCGCCAGCTGGTCGAACCACCAGCGGCTGAGTCGGGTGAGCAGTGCGCCCTTCTCGGGGATGCCGGGGGAGAGCACGAAGTCGAACGCGCTCACGCGATCCGACGCGACCACCAGGATGCGGGTGTCGGCGGCATCGTCTGAGGCGTACAGGTCGCGGACCTTGCCCGAGTAGATGTGGCGCCAGCCGGGGATGGTCTGCGCGTTGTTCTCCGAAGGTGTGCTCACCCGCCCATTATCGCGGAGCGCGAGAGGATGCCGCGTCCCGATGTCGGCGGTCCTGCCTAACGTGGGACCATGACCGACGACATCCTCACCGAGCGGTTGCGGCTGTCGCGCCCGCACCGCTCCGACTTGCCCGAGGTGTTCGCGATCCAGAGCGATCCGCGGGTGTGGACGCACTACCCGAGCCTGCGTCACACCGATCCCGCGCAGAGCGTCGCGATGATGGAACGCTGGGAGCGCAGTTGGGAGGAGGCCGGTCTCGGATCGTGGGTCGCCCGTCTGCGCGACACCGGCGAGGTCGTCGGCAACGGCGGTTGCACCGTACTCGGGGGAGAAGTGTGGAACATCGGCTACCGCATCGCCGGAGATCACCACGGCAAGGGATACGCGACCGAGCTCGCGAGGGCCGGGGTCGAGCAGGCGCGCGCGCGGGATCCGCAGAGGCCCGTGATCGCGTATCTCGTCGAGCACAATCGCGCATCCGCGAATGTGGCCGTCAAACTCGGCCTCGAGCTCGTCCACCGAGCGCCGGACGTGGGGAATCCGGATCCCACGGTCATGAGACTCGTCTTCGCCGACCGTGAGCTCACCTCCGCACAGCTCGCGGCGGCGCTGCGATGAGCCGCCTTGTGGGAGAGGCGCGCACGGGCGTATAGTCCACATGGACTAATCGGGATGGAGGATCGCCGTGAAGAGCCCCGTCGACACACTCACCCCGATGGGTGTCATGGTGCTCGCGCTGCTGCGCGAGGGCGACATGCACCCCTATGAGATGGTGCGTCTGATGCGCTCCCGTCGTGACGAGCGCCTGCTGAGCATCACCAACGGCACGCTCTATCACACGGTCGGTCGACTGCAGCGGGAGGGGCTGATCGACGAGGTCGGCATCGACCGCGACGGCAATCGCCCCGAGCGCACCACCTACACGCTCACGGACGCGGGGACGGATGTCCTGGTCGACTGGCTGCGGCGGGAGCTCTCCGTCATCGACCGGCCCGCCGAGTTCCGCATCGCGCTCGCCGAGGCGCACAACCTCGAGCGGGCGGACGTCATCGAAAGTCTTCGCTCCCGACGCGACGCCCTCGACGAGGGGCACGTGGCGCATCGCGACGGACTGGTCGACGCACGCGCCAAGGCCGTGCCCGAACAGGTGCTCGTCGAGTTCGACCGCCAGGAGGTGCTGCTCGGCGCCGAGCTGCGCTGGCTCGATTCTCTCCTCGAACGCCTCGAGTCCGAGGAGTTCGCCTGGGGCCCCACAGCTTTCGAGAACACAGACCGCTACCTCGCTCAGCGAAAGGCTGCACAGCAATGACCGAATCCCGCCAGGCGACAGGGCCCGACACGGGCACCTTCGCCGCCGGACAGCGCCCCGCGAGCCCCTGGCCAGCCCTCTGGGCGCTCGTCATCGGCTTCTTCATGATCCTCGTCGACACGACGATCGTCTCGGTCGCGAACCCCGCGATCAAGGCCGCGCTCGATCCGACGACCAACAACCTCGACAACGTGGTGTGGGTCACCAGTGCCTACCTGCTCGCCTACGCGGTGCCGCTGCTGATCACCGGACGCCTCGGCGACCGCTTCGGGCCCAAGAACATCTACCTCATCGGCCTCGCGATCTTCACCCTCGCCTCGCTCTGGTGCGGACTGTCCGACTCGCTCGAGATGCTGATCGCGGCTCGCGCGGTTCAGGGTCTCGGCGCCGCATTCATGACGCCGCAGACCATGGCCGTGATCACGCGCACGTTCCCGCCCGAGCGCCGCGGCGCCGCCATGGGCCTGTGGGGTGCGACGGCCGGTGTCGCGACGCTCGTCGGGCCGCTCCTCGGAGGTCTCCTCGTCGACGGATTCGGCTGGGAGTGGATCTTCTTCGTCAACATCCCCGTCGGCGTCGTCGCATTCGTGCTCGCGTGGCGCCTCGTGCCGAGGCTGCAGACCACCCCGCACCGCTTCGACGTCCTCGGCGTGATCCTCAGCGCCGTCGCGCTGTTCCTCATCGTCTTCGGGCTCCAGGAGGGCGAGAAGTTCGGCTGGGGCGTCATCTGGGGGCCGATCTCGGTGTGGGGCCTCATCATCGCCGGTCTCGTCGTGCTCGCGGTGTTCATCGTGCAGCAGGCGCGAACCCGCAGCGAGGCGCTCGTTCCGCTCGACCTCTTCCGCGACCGCAACTTCTCGGGCGCCAACGTCGCGATCGCCGCAGTCGGCTTCACGGTCACGAGCATGTCGCTGCCGATGATGTTCTTCCTGCAGACGGCACGAGAGCTCACGCCGACCGAAGCCGCACTGCTGCTGATCCCGATGGCTGTGCTGTCGGGAGTGCTCGCGCCGTTCGCCGGCAAGATGCTCGATCGCGTCGATCCGCGCATCATCCTGATCCCGGGTCTGCTCTGCGTGGGCGTCGCCCTGGTCTGGTACTCGGCACTGATCAACATGGACACTCCGATCTGGATGTTCCTGCTGCCTTCGGCGCTGATGGGCCTCGGCAACGCGGGCATGTGGGGACCGCTCGCGACGACCGCGACGCGCAGGCTTCCTCGGCATCAGGCCGGTGCCGGGGCCGGCATCTACAACACCACTCGCACCATCGGATCGGTGATCGGCTCGGCATCCATCGCCGCGTTCATGCAGTCGCGTCTCGAGGCGAACCTTCCGGGTCTCTCCGACGCCCCGTCGGGCATCAGCGGTGGCGGGTCGTTGCCTCCTCAGGTCGCCGAGGGCTTCGCGGCCGGCATGTCGCAGGCGATCCTGCTGCCCGCCTGCGTGATGGTCGTCGCCCTCGTCGCGTCGCTGTTCCTCGGCCGCTACGACAAGGCGGATGCGGCGGCATCCGCTCCCGTGGAGGCCCCCGAGCCCGCGGCGTGACCCAGCCCTGACAGCGAGCCGGGTCTTCTGCACGATCGTGCGGAGGGCCCGGCTCTCCCCGGTTCACGGGAGGGCATCCACGGGGACACGCTCGACGAGGACCTCTTGACCGCGGGGCTCCTGCGCCGAGGCTGACCGGTTTGCGACGATCATGCTCGCTGTGATGTCATCGGGCATGACGATCGAGCTCCTGAGACCCTCCGCAGCCCTGTTCGACTCCTGGGCTGCCGCTGTCTCCGAATTCGGTGACGGTCATGTCGACGGATCGGGTCTGCGGGCACCGGTCACGCCGGACCGGGCGACGCTGGACGCCCTGATCGAGAAGTCGACTCTCTGGGCCGACACCACAGCGCCGTTGCCCGACGACATCGTGCACAACGACCTGTACTGGATCGTCGATGACGGCGAGGTCGTCGGCTTCCTGTCGTTCCGTCACGAGCTCAACGACCACCTGCGGGAGGTGGGCGGTCACATCGGCTATTCCGTGCGGGAGTCCCGGCGACGTCAGGGCTACGCCTCGGCCGCGTTGCGCCTCGGCCTCGATCGGGCGCGCGAGATCGGACTCGAACGGGTCATGGTGACCTGCGATGACGACAACATCGGATCCTTCCGCACCATCGAGAGTGCGGGCGGGATGCTGCAGGACGTCCGCGTCGTGCTCGAACACGGCGACACCCCGGTGCGCCGGTACTGGATCTCGCTCTAGCCGGAGGCCGTCCCGAGCGCTTGCGGACGCGGCGACACGCCGTCCCCGGTTAGGGTTGATCGTCGACGACCATCCCGGTGGCAGTGTCCTGCCGCCCACCCGATCCGAGGAGCATCCGTCGTGATCCCACATCCCTCTCCTGCGTCCGCGCGTCTGCGCACGCTCGGACGAACCGTCGGAGCGATGGCGCTCACGGCGTTCATCGCCGCCGGTGCGCTGCTCGGCGGTGCGACCGCGGCATCCGCCGACACCACCGGTGAGACCTACGTCATCGGCACCGACACGACGTTCGCGCCGTTCGAGTTCACCGACGAGAACGGCGACCTCGTCGGCATCGACATGGATCTGCTCCGAGCGATCGCCGAGGATCAGGGCTTCGAGGTCGAGATCCGCCAGCTCGGATTCGACGCCGCTCTGCAGGCCCTGCAGTCGAATCAGGTCGACGGCGTCATGGCGGGCATGTCGATCACCGAAGACCGCCAGCAGACGTTCGATTTCAGTGACCCCTACTTCACCAGCGGCGTCCAGCTCGGCGTGCTCGAAGCCAGCGACATCCAGTCGCTCGACGACCTCGACGGCAAGGCCGTGGCGGTCAAGACCGGCACCCAGGGGCAGACCTTCGCCGAGGACAACCAGGATGAGTTCGGCTACCGGATCACCCCGTACTCCGACACGACCGACATGGTCGATGCCGTCAAGGCCGGCCAGGCGGTCGGCTACTTCGAGGACTTCCCCGTGCTCGCGTACGGCATCCAGCAGGGCTCGGGCTTCCGTCTGATCGGCGAACCCGAACTCGGCGGGGAATACGGCTTCGCCGTCAACAAGGGCATGAACCCCGAGCTGATCGAGATGTTCAACGCCGGCCTCGCGAACCTCCAGGAGTCTGGCGAGTACGACGAGATCGTCGACACGTACCTGAGCGCCGGCGAGACGACCACGCAGCCGACCGACATCATCTCGGTCGCGGTCAAGTACTGGCCCGCGCTGATGAGCGGTCTCGGGCTCACGATCCTCGCGACGCTCGTGGCCCTCGTGGCCGCGTTCATCCTCGGCATCGTCTTCGGCTTCGGTCGCATCTCGAAGTTCCTCCCGTTCCGCTGGCTCGCCACCGCCTACGTGTTCGTGTTCCGAGGAACACCGATCCTCGTGCAGGCCTTCTTCGTGTTCTTCGCGATCCCGCAGCTGTTCCCCGGGCTCACGTTCGACCCGTTCGTCGCGGGTGCGATCACGCTGTCCCTGAACACCGGCGCCTACATGACCGAGATCATCCGCGGTGGCATCCAGGCCGTCGATCCCGGTCAGAACGAGGCATCGCGCTCGCTCGGTCTCGGCCACTGGAAGACCATGCAGAAGGTCGTGCTCCCGCAGGCCTTCCGCATCATGATCCCGTCGTTCGTGAACCAGGGCATCATCACGCTCAAGGACACGTCGTTGATCAGCGTCATCGGGCTCGCCGAGCTGACCTTCCAGTCGCGTCAGATCATCGCCTCGACGTACCTGTCGGCGCAGGTGCTGACCATCGTCGCCATCATCTACTTCGTCGTGATCACGCTGCTGACGCTGCTCGCGAACCGCCTCGAGAGGAAGTTCAACGCATGAGCAAGATCGCCGTGCAGAACCTGCACAAGTCCTTCGGTCAGAACCAGGTGCTCAAGGGCATCGACCTCACGGTGGAGGATGGCGAGGTCGTCGCCGTCATCGGGCCGTCGGGTTCGGGCAAGTCGACGCTGCTGCGCTGCCTCAACAAGCTCGAGGAGCCGACGTCGGGCAAGGTCGTCATCGACGGTATCGACCTCACCGACAAGAGCGTCAAGCTCGACGAGGTGCGCCAGCGCATCGGCATGGTGTTCCAGCACTTCAACCTCTTCCCGCACATGACGGTGCTCGAGAACATCACCCTCGCCCCGATCGAGCTGGGCAAGTTCTCGAAGGCGAAGGCCCGCGAGCGGGGGATGGCGCTGCTCGAGAGGGTCGGCCTGACCGAGAAGGCGGATGCGAAGCCGGCATCCCTCTCCGGCGGTCAGAAGCAGCGCGTGGCGATCGCCCGGGCGCTCGCGATGGACCCCGAGATCATGCTCTTCGACGAGGCGACCAGCGCGCTCGACCCCGAGATGGTCGGCGAGGTGCTGCAGGTCATCCGCGACCTCGCCTCCGGCGGGATGACGATGGTGCTGGTGACCCACGAGATGGGCTTCGCGCGCGAGGTCTCCGGCCGCACCGTGTTCATGGACGACGGAGTCGTCGTCGAAGAGGCGACGCCCGCCGAGCTGTTCGGGGCTCCGAAGAACGAGCGGCTGAAGGACTTCCTCTCGAAGGTGCTCTGAGTCCTCACCTGTGACGAAGGCCCTCGCCCGGTTTCCCGGACGAGGGTCTTCTTCTGCTCCCGGGCAGCGGCCCCGGGCCCGGTCTACTCCGCGACGCGGGCGGCGATGTCGGTACGGAAGTGCGACCCCTCGAGCGTGATCCGGCCGATGGCCTCGTACGCGCGCTCGCGGGCGGTGGGGAAGTCCGCCGCCACGGCGACGACGTTCAGCACGCGGCCACCGGTCGCGATGAGGGATCCGCCGGGGGCGTCCGGGCTCGCGGTCGCGGCGTGCACGAGACGCACCCCCTCGACGGCCGCGGCGTCGGCCAGGCCCTCGATCGGGCGGCCGGTCTGCGGTGCGTCGGGGTAGCCCTCGCTCGCGAGCACGACGGTGATGGCGACGTCGTCGCTGAAGACCGGCTCCGGCTGGTCTTCGAGAGTGCCGGATGCCGCGGCGAACAGCAGCTCCGACAGGGGGGTCGTCAGCCGCGGCAGCACGATCTGTGTCTCGGGGTCGCCGAACCGTGCGTTGAACTCGATCACGCGCACGCCGGCCGGCGTGAGGATGAGTCCCGCGTAGAGCAGGCCGATGAACGGGGTGCCCTCGCTGTCGAGCTGACGGATCACCGGCAGCGCGACGTCGCGGGTGACCTCCTCGACGAATGCCTGCTCGCTGCCGAAGTCGTCGGCGAGCCAGGGGAGAGGCGAGTACGCGCCCATCCCGCCGGTGTTGGGGCCTTCGTCGCCGTCGAGCGCCCGCTTGAAGTCCTGCGCGGGGCTGAGCGCGCGCACGGTGTCGCCGTCGCTCAGGAAGAACAGCGACACCTCGGGGCCGGAGAGGAACTCCTCGATCAGCACGGGGCCGGACGGCAGGTAGTTCTCGGCGTGGGCGAGCGCGTCGCCCCGATCGGATGTGACGATGACGCCCTTGCCCGCCGCGAGACCGTCGGCCTTCACCACGTAGGGGGCGCCGAGGTCGTCGAACGCGGCCTCGACCTCTGCGCTGGTGGTGGCGCGGACCGCGCGACCGGTGGGCACGCCCGCGGCATCCATGATCCGCTTCGCGAACGACTTCGACCCCTCGAGCTGAGCCGCCGCCTTCCCGGGGCCGAACACCGGGATCCCGTGCGCGCGAAGCACGTCGGCGACGCCGGCGACCAGCGGGGCCTCGGGGCCGATGACGACGAGGTCGATGCCCTGCTCGTTGGCGAAGGTGGTCACCGCGGCGCCGTCGAGCACGTCGAGCGTGACGGGGATCGCGTCGTGCGCCATGCCCGCGTTGCCGGGGGCGACGAAGACCTCGTGCTCCGCCTTCTCTGCTCGCAGAGCGAGGATGATCGCGTGCTCACGGGCACCGGAACCGAGGACGAGAATCTTCACGCATCCAGACTACCGAGGCCCGCGCGCGGGTTTCGGCGGGATGCGAGCGCGTGCACGACTCCGCACAGAACCGTGCACGGGGCCTGGACCGGACACATTCGCGGCCGGTGAGCACATCGGTGCTGAATCGTGAACGTGAAAGAGGCGAGGACTCAGAGGTCGATCGGGCGCTCGAGCGACCGATCCCACTCCCGCGTCCACCCGGCCGCGTCGAACAGCGCGTCGAGCACCATCGCGGTGAACCCCCACACGATCGTCCCGTCGACGTCGAAGGCGGGGCCCTTCCAGGTGCGCCCCAGCCGGTGCAGCGTCGAGGTGAACCGGGTCGCGGGGTCGAGCAGCTGAGCCACCGGCACCCGGAACACGTCGACCGTCTCGGCATGATCCACCGCCGCGACGCGTGACGGTGAGCGCCACCACCCCAGCACCGGTGTCACCACATGATTGCTCGCCGCCAGCGGAAGCTCGGCCAGCGTCGCGAGCACGTCGACGCCCGAGGGATCCAGACCCGTCTCCTCCTCGGCCTCACGGAGCGCCGTGGCCACGGCATCCGAATCCTGCTCCTCACGTCGGCCGCCCGGGAACGACACCTGCCCCGGATGCGACGACAGGGTGGCGGCGCGGCGCTGCAGCAGCACGTCGAGGTCGGCGGCGACGGTCAGCTCGTCGGTCTGCGCCGGGATGCTGTCGAGCCTGCCGAACAGCACCAGCACGGACGCCGCGTGGGCGGGGCCGACGATCGGCGGGAAGGGGCGAGCCCAGGCATCCGCACTCCGGGCGGCGGCCAGCAGCTCGGCGCGTGCGCCGGGCAGGGCATCGGAGGTCTGGCTCATCGCCTCGAGCATATTCCCGTGTGCGCGAGGTGAGGCGGTCGGCGCGTCGACGATCCGGAGCGGGCCCTCCGTTCCGCACAGCGCGGCGTAGCCTGGGCACATGCCCCCGAGGAAGATCGACATCATCGACGGACGCGCGGCCCTCGACGCGGTGCGACGAGCGGATGCCGTGGGCGAGAAGCCGGCGCGCACGGCCCTGGCCACGGCGGTGCGCTACCTGCTGCAGCTGCTCGACGAGAAGGCCCCGGGCAACAGTGTCGAGGTGCGCGTGCCCCCGTTCGGCGCGGTGCAGGTGATCCAGGGGCCCCGGCACACACGAGGAACGCCCCCGAATGTCGTCGAGATGGATGCCGCGACCTGGATCGCCGTCGCGACGGGTGCGGAGCACTGGGTCGATGCGGCGTCCTCGGGCCGCGTCAGTGCCTCGGGCACACGGGCCGACCTCGCTGACGTGCTCCCGCTGCGCCCCTGACGTCCGCCGGAGTCGTGGTCGTTCGCGTCGGGCGATGAGAGCGGCAGCGCGCTGCCTCCGCAGAACTCGTGGCCTGAGCCGCGCTCGATGCCTGAGCGGCACCGCGTTGCCCGCGCAGAACCTCTGGCCTGAGCCGGACACCCCGTTGCCCGAGCAGAATCCCTCTCCGCAGGCGGCCGCGCGAGGTCGCCAACGGTGGGACAATGGACTCATGTCCTCCCCCGATTCCCCCCAGACGGTCGAGGCGACCGTCCGCCGTGTGCCGCGCTTCGGCGTGTTCATGGGCATCGGCGTCGTGCTCGGCATCATCGCCGCCGGCATCCTCACGATGGTGGGCAGCTACGAGCCGTCCGACGCTGTCAACGTCGTCTACCCTCCGGGCCAGGTCTTCGGCTTCCTGCTGCTGTGGACGGTGCCGATCGGCTTCGCGCTCGGCAGCGTCGTGGCCCTCATCCTCGAGCGCACGGCGCGTCGGCACGACCGGGTCGTGCACGTCGAGCACGAGACGATCATCGAGAGCGACTGACACCCGCCTCGCGGATCAGGCCAGCTCCGCGATGATCGGTCGGATCGCCGCGTCGAACGACACCACGTCGCGTCGCAGGCCGTCGGTCACCGCGACCGTCAGGGCGCCGACCCACCAGATGCCCCGCTGCGAGAACGGCAGCACCTGGACGTTGAGCTCGAACGAATGCGCCCGTCGACCGACGTCGCGCTCGAACTCGGCGATGGCGCTCGCGTAGGCGCGGTACGCGTCGCCGCCGATGGTGCCGCCCGTCGAGCGGCTCCCCATCGAGCTGCGGATCGAGGCGACGTATCTGTCGTGCGCCACGCGTGCGAAGTGCAGGGCGGAATCGGCCTGCGGTGCGATCGCCGCGGTCAGCTCCTCGGCGCCGGTCGCGGGGAGGGCGACGAGCGTGTCGAACCCTTCGACGAGCTCGAGCGGCACCCCCGAGGGATGCGCCCTGGGCTCGACCGTCATGTCCCAGTACTCGCGCCATTGCTTCTCGAGGCTCGGTGTGACCTCGGCGGCATCCGGCGCGCGCACCGGCAGGTCGCGCAGGCTCGGGAGGTCTTCGGGAACCCGGATGCCGAGCGACTGCCGCAGCGCGAGCGCGACGAGGACGGGAACGCTCGCGTCCTCGCGGATCAACCATTGCGGCTTGTCGGCCATGGCCCCATCGTAGGAGACGCTTACGTCATCACGGCAGTGTCGACCGAGGAAGCGTCCAGCATCCGCGGTCGAGTGACGGGGAATGATGGAGAGGCGCAGGATCACATCCGGACGATGGCTCCTGGTGAGACCCGTCGCCTCCCGGGCGCTAGGCTGGAGGGGTGGCTGCCTCCCCCACCAATCCCTATTCCGAAGCCGGCGTCGACACCGCTGCAGGTGATCTCGCCGTCGAGCTGATGAAGTCGTCCGTGCGCGCGACGCACGGTCCTGAAGTGCTGGGCGGTGTGGGCGGATTCGCCGGCCTGTTCGACGCCAGCGCGCTGCGCGACTTCCGCCGACCGCTGCTCGCCACCAGTACCGACGGCGTCGGCACCAAGGTCGCCATCGCGCAGGCCATCGACAAGCACGACACGATCGGCCAGGACCTGGTCGGCATGGTCGTCGACGACATCGTCGTGGTGGGAGCGAAGCCGCTCTTCATGACCGACTACATCGCCTGCGGCAAGGTCTTCCCGCAGCGCATCGCCGACATCGTGCGCGGTATCGCCGAGGCGTGCACCGCCACGGGCACCGCGCTCGTCGGCGGCGAGACCGCCGAGCACCCCGGGCTCCTCGGACCCCGCGACTACGACGTCGCGGGTGCGGCGACCGGTGTCGTCGAGGCCGACGGCATCCTCGGCGCCGATCGCGTGCAGGACGGAGACGTGGTCCTCGGGGTCGCGTCGAGCGGTCTGCACTCCAACGGCTACTCGCTCGTGCGTCACATCGTGACGAACGCGGGCATCGGCTACGGCGACAACGCCGCCGACTTCGGCATGACGTGGGGCGAGGCCCTGCTCGAGCCGACCCGTCTCTACACGCTTCCCCTGCTGCGTCTCATCGAGAAGCTCGGCCCTTCGACAGGCTCAGGAACTGGTGGCGTGCATGCGCTCAGCCACGTCACCGGTGGCGGCATCGCGGCGAACCTCGCCCGTGTGCTCCCTCAGGGCAGCTGGGCCGAGGTCGACCGCAGCACGTGGTCGCCGAGCCCGATCTTCCGGGTGCTCAGCGACATCGCGGGTTCGACGCTGGAGTCGGCCGAGGGCACCTGGAATCTCGGCATCGGCTTCCTCGCGATCATCTCGGCGGATGCGAAGGATGCGGCGATCGCCGCCCTCGCGGCCGAGGGCATGCCCGCATGGCAGGTCGGCACGGTGGGCTTCGGAGCCCGCCCGTCCGGCGAGTTCGAACAGGGCGCCAAGGGCGTCGACGGCGGAGCGGTGCGCCTGATCGGCGCCTACGCGGACGGAGCGAAGTAAGAGTCCATGTGCGGCATCGTCGGAATGGTGGGCTCTGCCCCGGTCAATCAGGACATCTACGACGCACTCCTGCTGCTGCAGCACCGCGGCCAGGATGCGACGGGAATCGCCACCGCTGAGGCGAACGGCGTCATGCACAACGCCAAGGCGCAGGGCATGGTCCGCGAGGCGTTCCGCACCCGCGACATGCGCGCGCTGCTGGGCAACGTCGGACTCGGACACGTGCGCTACGCGACCAAGGGCACCGCGTCGAACGAGGAGGAGATGCAGCCGTTCTACGTGAACGCGCCGTACGGCATCATCCTCATCCACAACGGCAACCTCACCAACACCCGTGAGCTCACCGCCGACATGGCCCAGCGTGACCGCCGCCACCTCAACTCCTCCAGCGACACCGAGCTGCTGCTCAACGTGCTCGCCGGCGAGCTGCAGAACACCACGTCGACGGTCGACCTCGACTCCGAGCGGATCTTCGAGGCGGTCGAGCGCACGCACGAGCGCATCGAGGGCGCCTACGCGGTGATCGCGGTGATCGCCGGGTACGGTCTGCTGGCGTTCCGCGATCCCTTCGGCATCCGTCCGCTGATCCTCGGCCGTCGTCCGTCGACGGTCGTCGGAGCGGAGGGGCGCGACGAGTGGGTCGTGGCCAGCGAGTCGCTCGTGCTCGAGAACGCCGACTACGAGGTCGTGCGCGAGATCGAGCCCGGCGAGGCGATCTTCATCACGAACGAGGGCGAGCTGCACAGCCGCCAGTGCGCGAAGGATGCCACGCTCGCACCGTGCGCGTTCGAGTACGTGTACCTCGCGCGTCCCGACTCGGTCATGAACGGCGTCTCGGTCTACGAGTCGCGTCTGCGCATGGGCGACAAGCTCGCCGACACCATCGCGAAGCACGTCCCCATGGACAAGATCGACGTGGTCATGCCGATCCCCGATTCCTCGCGTCCCGCGGCCATGGAGGTCGCGCGCAAGCTGGGCATCGAGTATCGCGAGGGCTTCTACAAGAACCGCTACGTGGGTCGCACCTTCATCATGCCGGGGCAGGCGGTGCGCAAGAAAAGCGTGCGGCAGAAGCTCAACGCCATGTCGACGGAGTTCCAGGGCAAGAACGTGCTGCTGATCGACGACTCGATCGTGCGCGGCACGACCTCGAGGGAGATCATCCAGATGGCCAGGGATGCCGGCGCCACGTCGGTGACGTTCGCCTCGGCGGCGCCCCCCGTGCGGTATCCGCACGTCTACGGCATCAACATGCCCTCGCGTCACGAGCTCATCGCGCACGGCCGCACCATCCCCGAGATCGCCGCCGAACTGGGCTGCGACCACCTGGTGTACCAGGAGGTCGAGGACCTCAAGGCCGCGATCACCGAGGGGTCGGTGCTCGACGATCTCGACATGAGCTGCTTCGACGGCCGGTATGTGACCGGCACCGTCTCCGACGAGTACCTCGCGTGGGTGGAGGGGTCGCAGACCTCGTGACCTCGGGTGCGCAGCCGCTGTGGCGTGGACGCGCGCTCGCCCTGATCGGCATCGTCCTGGTCGCGTTCTCGCTGCGATCGGCCGTCGCCTCGCTGTCGCCGGTGATCGACCATGTCGCCGAGGACTTCCCTGTCTCGTCGGTCGTCGTCGGCCTCATCGGGGCCGCTCCGCCGGTGTGCTTCGCCGTGTTCGGCCTGCTCACTCCGCTGTTCGAGCGGCGTTTCGGTCTCGAACGCGTCGCGGTCGTCGCGATCGCACTGATCGCGGCCGGTCTGCTGCTGCGCAGCCTCGCCGTCGACTCGACGTCGCTCCTCGCCGCCACCGCCGTGGTGTTCGCGGGCGTCGGCTCGGGGAACGTGCTGCTGCCGCCGCTGGTGAAGAAGTACTTCCCCGATCGCCTCGGGCTGATGATGACCGTGTACTCGACCACCATGGCCGTGTCGACGTTCGTCCCGCCGCTGGTCGCCGTTCCCCTCGCCGACACGGCGGGATGGCGCGTGTCTCTGGGGCTGTGGGGCGTGTTCGCCGCGATCGCCCTGGTGCCGTGGGTGACCATGCTGCTCGCGCACCGCACGACGGGCCCCGCGGCGAGCGTGCCGGCGTCGGGTTCGGCGTCGACGGATGCAGAGGCGGATGCCGACGCTGATGCCGCCTCGCTGGCGACCGGCCCGATCGGCACGTCGCCCGCCAACCCCCGGGTGTTCGGTCGACTGTGGCGCCTGCCCCTGGCATGGTCGATCGCGCTGGTCTTCGGGGCGTCGTCGACCGTGGCCTACGTCTCGTTCTCGTGGCTGCCCACCATCATGATCGACGTGGGCGGGGTCTCGCCCTCGAACGCGGGGCTGCTGCTGTCGCTGTTCGGCCTGATGGGGCTGCCGTGCTCGCTGATCGTGCCCGTCCTCATCGTGCGCTTCCAGGCGACGCGACCGGTGTTCTTCTTCGCGATCACCTCGGGACTGATCGGCCTCGTCGGATTCCTCTTCTTCCCGACCGTCGGGCTCCCGCTCTGGGTCGTGCTGTTCGGCCTCGCGCCGGCACTGTTCCCGGTCGCGCTGGTGCTGCTGAGCATCCGTGCCCGCACGCCCGAGAGCGCCGTCGCGCTGAGCGGTTTCGTGCAGAGCATCGGGTATGCCGTCGCGGCCGTGTTCCCCCTGCTGATCGGTCTGCTGCACGACGTGACCGACAGTTGGGTGATCCCCCTGTGGGTCCTGGTCGGTGTGCTGATCGTCGTCATCCCCGCGGGCTGGGTCGCCGGTCGGCGACGGACGATCGAGGAGGACTGGGAGCGCCGATACGGGCGGTGGTGACGCGCCCCTGACGGTGCCGCCAGGTCAAGCCGGCGCGGGAGTTCCCTGCGCGGTGGGCAGCCGCACCTCGTCGCCGAGCCTGATCGTGCCGGACGAGACCGAGCCCTCTGTCGTCGCGGGCAGCAGCAGGCGTCCCAGCGTCGGGTCCTCCTGAGCGAGGGCGCCGGTGAGGGTGGTGAGCACCTTGGCGTCGCGGATGCCGGTGTCGGGGTTCGCATGTGTCGCGAGACACCGCACGATGGGTCCCTCCGTCTGCAGCGTCACCTCGCCGATGCGCACCTCGCCCGACCAGTCGAGCTCCTCCCAGGCGTCGACGCCGTCGATCACGATGTTCGATCGGAAGCGGCGATCGTCGACGTCGATCCCGAGTGCGCCGCCCAGTGCGAGAGTGCTCGCTCGTCCATGCACCGAGATGAAGCCGCGAGCGCGGTCTTGGAAACGCGCCGTCTCACCGTCGCCGACGAGCACCAGCGGCAGACGACCCGGGCGCGAGAGCTTGCGGCCCTCGGGGGTGGCGAGGACGAACTCGGTGACGGCCTCGGCCAGCGCGGTGCGACCGTCGGCGTCGAGGCCGGCCTCGACCAGCAGGTCGCCGCCGTATTCGATCCGCACCCGACCGGAGGCATCGTCGTATCGGGTGCGGAGCGCGGCCACCGTGGGGAAGTCCTGCAGTGAGAGACCCCGCGCCTTCGGCCAGTGGTCCAGACCGTCGTCGCGCCGTTCCGGTGTCGCTGCGTCCGCGAACCGGAAGGCGAGGACACGGTCGCCGGCGACCCTGCCGTCGGACTGCACGTGCAGCTCCTCGACGGACTCGGCGGTGAAGCCCTTGAGGGGATGGCGGTACAGGGCGACCACGCGGGGCATCAGGGCATCCTCTCGGAGGGGCGACGACACGGGGAACCGGGCGCCGGGTACGACGAAACCCCCGCAGGTCGTGCGGGGGAGAAGTCGAACGGAGAGGCGATCAGGCCTTCTCTAGTTCATCCTCGTCTTCGTCTGCGTACTCGTCGGCCCACTTGTCGACGTACGCGTCTTCCGAGTCACTCGGGTGCGCGAGCTCACGTTCGAGCGCCGAGTAGTTCACCGACGGACTGAATGACTTCAGTTCGCGAGCGATCTTGGTGTGTTTCGCCTTTTGACGGCCACGGCCCATGCGCGAGACCCCCTCACGAGTTAAGCTGCGGGCAACGAAAGCCCGAGTCATTCACGACACCGGCTGAAGGCCGGTAAGAGTAGCATTCAGAATAGCACGCGGGCGGACCTCCCTGGCCCGTCGGCAGCCTGGTGAAGGGAGCGATCCTCATGACCGAGAGCAACGCCGAGCACGCCGATGAGGCGGCGCAGAACGCGACACTGCAGAAAGCAGTCATCGTCGGGATGCAACCGGGCCAGGCGCCCAGAGTCATCGAGGAGGCCGCGCGCTACGCCCGACTGTTGCGCGTGCCGCTCGTCGTGACCCATGTCGACGTCACGCGCTTCGTCACCTACGAGGATCCCGACGGATACGTGCATTCGGCCCCCATCGACGTCAACTTCGACGCGGGGACGGCCGAGTTCGAGGCGGTGCAGGCTCAGGCTGCCGCCGTGCTCGACGGATCGGGGCTCACCTGGACCGCGAGACAGCTCGTCGGGGATCCCGCCCTCGCCATCAAACAGCTCGCCCACCGCCTCGACGCGCAGCTGATCGTCGTCGGCACGCGCAAGCGGGGCATCGGCGAGTCGATCAGGGAGTTCTTCACGGGTTCGGTGGCGGCGCGACTCGCGCATCGTCAGCATCGGTCCGTGCTGGTGGTCCCGCTCGAGGAACCCGTGCCCGACACGCAGCCGGAGATCTGGACGGAGTAGGACGCGCGTTTCGTCTCGTCGCTGCGCTCCTCGCTCAACGAGCGGGGTGGATCCAGGCTCCTCGCTCAACGGGCGGGGTGGGTCCTGGCCGCTCGCTCAACGAGCGGAGTGGGTCCTGGCCGCTCGTTTAGCCTGCGGAGTGGGGCTGCACGGAGGGCGACGCGCGTTTCGTCTCGTCGCTGCGCTCCTCGCTCAACGGGCGGGGTGGGGTCCGGCTCCTCGCTCAACGAGCGGGGTGGGTCCTGGCCGCTCGCTCAACGGGCGGGGTGGGCCCGGGGTGGGGCCCGGTCGTTGAGCGAGCGGAGCGAGACGAAACGCGCAGTACGTCAGCGCCCCAGCGATGCGAGTGCGGTGGTGATGCCGCGGGCGGCGGCATCCAAGCCGTCCTCGAGCTGCGTCACCACGGATGCCGGCAACGTGCCGCCCTTCGCGATGTGGGTGCGCAGGTCGGTGCGCACCCGGGCGCGGAAGGCGTTGATGACGGCATCCGCTCGGTGCATCTCCTCGCGGGTGAGGGAGCGCTCGTCGTCGCCCGCACTGCGGGGGCGGGACGGCGATGCGGCGCGATCGTCCTTCGCCGCGGTGGCGAGGTCGGCACGGAGACTCTTCATGGCCTCCTTGACGCTCTGGCGCACCTCGTTGGCGATCAGCCGCACCGAATCGGTGAGCCCCGCTTCGATGCCGGCGAGGTCGCCTTCTCGTGAGGCGAGCTCGGCGCGTCCGGCGTCCGTGATCGCGTAGATCGTCGTGCGACCGTCGACGGTCTTGCTCACGAGACCCTCCTCCTCGAGCTTCGCCAGCCGGGGGTAGATCGTGCCGGCGCTGGGCGTGTACGTGCCACCGGTGCGGTCCGTCAGGGCCTGGATGATCCCGTACCCGTGCTGGGGTGCCTCGGCGAGCAGCGAGAGGAGGTAGAGCCTCAGGTCGCCGTGCGAGAAGACCGCAGGACTCATGCTTCCCACTCCGCATCGTCGGTGATGGATGCCGGCGAGCGGCGGAGCACCGTCACACCGCCGGAGACCGAGTTGGCGCGCAGGTCGACGAAGCGCCCGGCGAGCTCGCCGGTCGATCCGGTGTAGTTGCTGGGGCCCGACGTGTTGCGCTCCACGCCGTCGATGAGGAGGCGCCCGCTCAGCGAGCGGATGACGTAGTTCGCGGCGAGCGACTCGTCGAGGCGCACCGTCGTGCCGCCGGACACCGAGTTCACGGTGATGGTGTTGACGTCTCCCGCGGCGTCGACCAGCGTCGAGCCGGATACGATGTCGACGGTCGCACGACGGACGGTGCCGGTGACGGCGACGTCGCCCGAGACGCTGTTCGCGCTGATCGATCCGGTCAGCCCGCGCACCTGCACGTCGCCGGACACCGAGTTGACCGTGAGGTCGCCGATCAGGGTGTCGACGATGAGGTCGCCCGAGACGGTGTTCAACCGTGCGTCGTTGCGGATGCCCGACACCAGCGCGCCGGCGCTCACGACGCCCAGGTTCAGGGCGATCGAGCGGGGGACCGCGACGCTGACCTCGGCCTTGGGTCCTCCGGAGCCGAAGTTGCGGAACACCTCGAGGAAGTTGTCCCAGCCGAGCTGCGGGTGGTCGATCTCGACCTCGCCGTCGTTCGCCTCGATGCGCAGGTCCTTGGTGGTGACACCGTGCACCTCGATGCGGATGCCGGGTTCGTCGTGCGCGATGACATCGACCTGACCGCCGACCAGGCCGATCTTCAGTCGGGTGACGTTCTCGATGTCGATCACGCGTTCTTCGCCGGGGGCGACGAGCCACTTCTCGGTCATGTCTGCTTCTCCTGTGTTGAGCGATCACGATATATCGTGTTTGGTCAGAGTAACACGATATATCTCGACTCTGTCAACCCCTCTTTCGCTGTGCGACCCCGCGTGCCGCACGCCGAGAGAGGGTGACGGAGAGCACGGTTCTCCCGTCGCCGAAGACCGGGACGAGGAAGACGGCGTGCGCCAGGTACCAGAGGTGCAGGTGCGACTGCGGGGCCAGCAGCAGGAGCGCTGCGCCCACGGCGACGCAGATGCCGGGCCCGGCGAGAGCCGCGAGAACCGCATCGCGCCCGCTGATCCGGCCGTGCGCACTGACCGACAGTCGCCAGAGTGTGCGCTCGAGGGTGATCGCCGTGACCCCTTCCGCGCGCGAGAGCACGAACAGGTGCCCGAGCTCGTGCAGGCCGAAGGAGCAGCAGAGTCCGAGGACGTACTGCACAGCGAGTGCGGCCACTGCATCCGCTATCCCCGTCTGCTCGGTGACGGCGGCAAGGGCGGTGGTCGCCGCGACCAGCGCGCCGAAGGCGAGGTGAAGAGGCCATGCCGCGAGGAGAAGCCAGCGGCAGACGAGGCCCGCGCCGACTCGCTCGGCACGGGCCGACCACATCTCACCGACCCCCGGCGAGGAGGTATCTGCGCCGCTCGACGAGCGCATCGTGCACGGCGAACACGGCGAGGATGAACACCGTCACCACGAGGATGCTGAGGATGATCGGCAGCGGGTCGTTCAGCCCTGCTCCCAACTGGGTGGGCCCGTCAGCGCTCGGATGCACCTCGACGAAGACCGCCCCGAAGAAGCCGAGCCGTCGGCCCTCCGTCGATCCTTCCGCGAACATCAACCAGATCGCGGTGGCGATCGCCGCCCCCGCGGTGACGACGAGCGCTCCGACCGCGCTCACGGCGGTCCTCAACAACCACTTCATGACGAGCGGTCCTTTCTGTTCTGTCCATCCCTGCGATGGAGAGTGCGGCGGAGAGGAGGGTGAGGAAGACCATCACCCCGACGGTGAACGGAGCCGGGAGCCCGAGGAGGTTCGTGCCGAGCATGATCGTCCCCACCACCAGCCCCGCGATGGCGACGCCGGCGATCACGGAGAACGGGTTGCCCTTCTCGGGAGGGAAGGCGATCCCGGCGAGGGTCAGGACGACGATGTTGGACGCCGCGAAGCCGATGACGGTGAGGATGGCGTCGGCGGGCGCTCCGGTGAGGGCCGAGAGAGCGCTCATCGGGACTGCGATCAGCGCGAGCGTCGCCAGCTGCGGGCCGAGGATCAGGAGATAGCGCATCGACGGGCCGTGCCGCCGTGGCCCGGTGGCACGCAGCGACTCGGTCGAGACGAAGGAGTAGACGGACTGCACCGAGACGGCGATGAGCAGGAGGGGCGGGAGGCGGACGTTCGCGAGGAAGAGGGCGTACGACCCTGCCAGGGCCAGGCCGATCACGGTGATGGTCTCGATCGCCCGGATGTGGGCCGAGAAGTAGACGCCGAACTCCGTCGACCCGAACAGGCGGGGGACGACGGCGAAGCGCCGCGTCGGCTCGAACTGCCGAGGCGCCATCGCGATGACCGCGAGCATGAGCAGCGCGACGCAGGGGGCCCACACCGAGAGCGCGGCGATCAGTCCGTGTGCCGCGGAGATGTCGGCGAACACGAGCGAGGGGGCGAAGTAGTCGTCGCCCTGACCCACCGCCGCGAAGAGCACCGGCTCGGACTGTGCCGACACTCCGAGATAGACGACGGCCATGGCGGCCGCGAGTGCCACCGGCACGAGGAAGGCGCGGAGCCGGGCGAGACGGATGCGCAGGAGCAGTCGCTCGAGCGCCAGGTAGGCGACGCTCGTCAGCAGGTAGGCGACGACCGCCGGCAGGATCACGCAGGTCAGGATGTCGTCGAGGATGCCGACGCCGCCGATCGACAGCGCGCCGGAGACGACGGCGCCGAGCGCGAACGTGACGGCGATCGCGACGAGCAGCGTCTCGAAGAGCAGCACGCCGAGGCCGCGCGCCCGATTGGTCAGCGGGAAGGAGAAGGTGAGCTCGATCAGATCGCCGGCCTTCAGGAACAGCACCCGCACCACGGTGAACGCCGTGAGCACCCAGAGCGGTATCGAGACGCCCACGACACGCAGCAGGGGAGGGAGCTGCTCGGGCTCGACGATCAGCTGTCGCAGGGCGAGCACCCCGAACGCGCAGAAGCCCAGGAACGCCGCCGCGACTGCGGCGACGAGCACCCAGCGGACGGCCGTGATGCGGAGCATGCCGCGGCGGAGGATGCGTCGGACGAGGAATGTCCAGAGGAAGCCGGCCAGCTGCAGCGACGGCCTCATGGCGATTCCTGCGTGCGGGCGATCGCGATCGCCCGCCTGACCAGCGCGTCGACCGATCCGACGTCGTCGAGTACGCGTGCGGTGGGGAGGTCGAACACGATCTCGCCCCGTCACAGCACGATCACGCGGTCGCAGACGTTCTCGAGGAGGCGGAAGTCGTGGCTGCACAGCAGCAGTCCCCGGTCGTCTGCGATGCGGGCGGCATCGATCTCGAACTCGAACAGCGCGTCGACGTCGACGCCGTTGAGCGTCTCGTCGATGATCGTGAGCGGTCTGCCCAGCGAGAGCGCCGAGACGAGCTGGATCTTCTTGCGCATTCCGTGCGAGTAGTCCTCGATGAGGTCGAACTGCCGCGCACCCATCTGATAGCGGTCGAGCAGGTCGTCGACGGCGGCGGCGTCGGGAGTCGTCCGGTAGAGACGATGCATCAGCTCGATGTACTCGCGGCCGGTCAGGAACTGCGGCAGGGTGTCGTTGCTCGCGATGTAGCAGAGCTGTTCGCGCGACGCACGGGTGTGGTTCGGGCGGCCGTCGATGGTGACGCTGCCCCGTCGCACCTGCAACAGGTCTGCCACGAGGCGGATGAGCGTCGACTTGCCCGAGCCGTTCGGCCCGACCAGACCGACTCTCTCGCCCGGCGCGAGCGAGAACGAGATG
>NZ_JBEOUR010000026.1:0-39961 GCF_040302605.1 Microbacterium sp. NPDC097977 | reverse complement strand
ATCGGCCGAACCACCCCCCCCGGGGGGGGGGGCGGCCCCGACCCCCCCCGGCCGGTGATTATTTGGCCCCGCACTCCCGCGCCCACACCGCTGGGGGGGGGGCTCGCTCCCCCCCCCCCCCCCCCTCTCGTGACGCCTGTTCGGTCAGTCGGTGCCGGAGTCGAAGGCCGCGCCCTCGGAGGCGGTGTCCACCGCGCCCGCGAGCGCCTGGTCGACGTCTTCGACCGCGCCGGTGATCTCTCCGGACTCGCCCGCGGTGACGCGGCCGACGAGCTCGCCGGTGGCGCCGCCGATCAGGCCGAGGCCGGCGTACTGCTCGAGGCGGGACCGCGAGTCGGCGATGTCGAGGTTGCGCATGGTGAGCTGGCCGATGCGGTCGACCGGCCCGAAGGCCGCGTCGCCGACACGCTCCATCGACAGCTTCTCGGGGCCGTACGACAGGTTCGGCGAGGTGGTGTCGACGATCGTCCAGTCGTCGCCGCGGCGCAGACGCACGGTGACGGTTCCCGAGATCGTGAGACCGACCCACCGCTGGATCGACTCGCGCAGCATGAGGGACTGCGGCTCGAGCCAGCGCCCCTCGTACATCAGGCGACCCAGGCGACGACCCGACTCGTGGTACGTGGCCAGGGTGTCTTCGTTCAGGATGCCGTTCACGAGGCGCTCGTACGCGATGAACAGCAGCGCCATGGCCGGTGCCTCGTAGATGCCGCGCGACTTCGCCTCGATGATGCGGTTCTCGATCTGGTCGCTCATGCCGAGGCCGTGGCGTCCGCCGATGGTGTTCGCCTCCATGACGAGCGCCACCGGATCGGTGTACTCGACGCCGTTGAGGGCGACGGGGCGTCCGGCGTCGAAGGTGACCGACACGTCTTCGGTCTCGATCGCGACCGACGGATCCCAGAACTTGACGCCCATGATCGGGTCGACCGTCTCGAGCGAGACGTTCAGGTGCTCGAGCGTCTTCGCCTCGTGTGTCGCCCCCCAGATGTTGGCGTCGGTCGAGTACGCCTTCTCCACCGAGTCGCGGTAGGGGAAGTCGTGGGCGACGAGCCACTCGCTCATCTCCTTGCGGCCGCCGAGCTCGGTCACGAAGTCGGCGTCGAGCCACGGCTTGTAGACGCGCAGGCGGGGGTTGGCCAGCAGGCCGTAGCGGTAGAACCGCTCGATGTCGTTGCCCTTGTAGGTGGAGCCGTCGCCCCAGATGTCGACGCCGTCCTCCTTCATGGCGCGCACCAGCATCGTGCCGGTCACGGCGCGACCGAGCGGCGTGGTGTTGAAGTAGGTCTTGCCGCCGGAGCGGATGTGGAACGCGCCGCACGACAGGGCGACGAGGCCCTCTTCGACCAGCGCGGTCTTGCAGTCGACCAGGCGGGACGCCTCGGCGCCGTACTCCAGCGCGCGGCCGGGGATCGACGCGATGTCGTCTTCGTCGTACTGGCCGAGATCACCGGTGTACGTGTAGGGGACGGCGCCCTTGTCGCGCATCCACGCGACGGCGACGGAGGTGTCGAGTCCTCCGGAGAAGGCGATGCCGACGCGCTCGCCGACGGGAAGTGACTGGAGGACCTTGGACATGGCTCCCAGTCTATCGGCGGCGTGTCGGCTGTTTCGGACGCGCCCGATGTCCGCGAGGTGCGCGATGGCCGAAGATCTCTCGGGGCCGTTCGCGCGGGGTCAGCGAGCGACCGGAGCGCTCGCTCCCGGCAGCAGGCTCCGCTGGTGCTCGGCATAGCTCCCGCCCCACGACGTCAGCGCGTCGACGAGCGGCAGGGATCCACGGCCGAGCTCGCTCAACCGGTACTCGACCTTGGGCGGCACCTGTCGATACACCGTGCGGATGACGAGGCCGTCGTCTTCGAGCTCGCGCAGCTGGCGGGTCAGAACGCGAGCCGTCGGCTCGTCGAGCAGGCGGCTCAGCTCGCCGAACCGCAGCACCTCGTGCTCGCGCAGCAGGCTGAGGATGCTGGGCTTCCATGCGCCGCCGAGCACCGCGATCGAGATCTCCGCATCGCAGGCGTCCGTCCACTCCTGCACGATGCGCGCCGTCTTCTCCCTCACCGGATCCGCCCTTCGTCGGTCCCATAGTATCCGAAACGTCAGTATGTAACCAGAATGACCGTACTTGCTCGTCTCGTACCGGTCCGCGACACTGGACACGTGACTTCCTCCGTGCCCGTGGCACCCACCCGTTCGCGCTCGCCGCGGCATCCGTGGCTCGCCATGATCCCCCTCCTCCTCGGCATCCTGATCGGCGCGCTCGCGATCAGCAGCGTGTCGACCGCGCTGCCCGCGATCCGCGGCGATCTGACGCTCAGCGACACGGGCGCGCTGTGGCTCGTCGACGTCTACTCCCTCTCTCTGGCGGCGACGCTGATCCTCGCCGCACGCATCGGAGATGCTGTCGGGCGCAAGCGGATCGTGCTCCTCGGCCTCGCCGGATTCGCGGTCCTCAACCTCATCGGCGGCCTCGCGCAGGACGGCCTCGTGCTGATCGTCGTGCGCGCCCTCCTCGGTGTGGCCGAGGCCTTCGTCGTCGCGGGCGTCGTCGCCACGATCGGCGCGCACTATCAGGCTCGTCAGCGCGTGCTCGCCTACGGACTGTGGACCGCGACGTTCGGCACCGGCAGCGCCCTCGGTCCCGTTCTCGGCGGTCTGGTGACCGAGGGGCCCGGATGGCGCTGGCTGCTGCTGGGGAGCGTGCCGCTGGCGGTGGTCGCCGCGGTGCTCGCCCTCTGGCTCGTGCCGGACTCGCGCAGCTCCCGGCCGGTGTCGTGGGACATCCTCAGCATCGTGTCGTCGATCGTGGCGCTGGGTGCCCTGGTGTTCGCGCTCCACGAGATTCTGGCCGCTCCGGTTCCCGCGGCCGCCGCCGGCCTGATCGCCGTGGTGACCCTCGCGTTCTTCATCCGACGGCAGCGCTCGCTGCGTGACCCCCTGATCGACCTGCGCCTGTTCCGCGTGTCCGGCTTCAGTCCTGCGGTGGTTCGCATCGTGGCGAGCAGCGGGGTGTCGTCGGCCTGCGTGCTCCTCGTCAGCCTGCACCTGCAGGATCTGCGCGGGTACTCCGCGGCGGAGGCGGGGATCGCGATCCTGCCGCAGGCGGTCGCGATCGCCCTCGGCGGCGTCGCCGCACCCCTGTTCCTGCGGTGGCTGACCTCACCCTCGCTCACGGTGCTCGCGCTCGTGATCCAGGGCGTCGGGCTGGTCTGGTTGGCGCTGGATCCCGAGATCGTGGCGCTGCCGCTCGTGCTCGTCGGCGCCGGATTCGGCGTCGCAGCGACCCTGGCGGCGACGACCCTGTTCGACGTCACGACGGAGGACGACGCCGGGCAGGTCGGCGCGATCCAGGAGGTCGCCTTCGCCCTCGGCGGCGGGCTCGGCATCGCCGTGCTCGGCACGATCTCGCAGGTCGTCGGGGCGAGCGGATTCGCGGTGGCTCTCGTGGTCGCCGCCGTCGCGGTGGCCGCCGCCGCGCTCGTGCCGTTGGTGCGACGCGCCCCGCAGGGCGCCGAACGCTCCCCGCGCGACGCCGCCGGCATCCGCTGACGCCCGCCGCCGCATCCCGCCATCACCATCCCGCCATCGCCATCCCCACGGAAGAGAGCCTCGCTTGTCCGCGCCCCGTAAGACCGTCCACTGGATCCTCGCCCACCCCCAGGAGAGCTCCGTCAACGCCCGTCTGTTCCGAGAGGGCGTGGAGTTCCTGTCGCACGATCATGACGTGCACGTCTCCGATCTGTACCGGCAGGGGTTCGATCCGGTGCTCGGCGCTGCCGACCTCGGTGCGCCCGGCGGACGGGAGGGGAACGTCGTCGACCTCATGGGTGCCGCGCACGCCGAAGGCACGGTGCCGTCCGATGTGCGCGAGGAGCAGCGCAAGCTCGAGGCGGCCGATCTGGTCGTGCTCCAGTTCCCCCTGTGGTGGTACGGCCCGCCGGCGATCCTGAAAGGGTGGTTCGATCGCGTGCTCACGAACGGATTCGCCTACGGACCCACAGACCCCGAGACCGGGCTGCCGCTGCGGTACGGGGAGGGACTGCTCGCCGGTAGGCGCGCGCTCGTGATCGTGACCGCGGGGGAGGACGACCGATCGATCGGTACCCGCGGCATCAGCGGCGACATCGACGCGCTGATGTTCCCGCTCACCCACGGTACGCTCTGGTACACCGGCATCGAGCCGCTCGACCTGCACGTCGTGCACGACGTCGACGGCTTCGGCGCCGCTGACGTCGAGCGGGAGTCCTCCCGTCTGCGCACACGACTCGCGGGGATCGACGACGAGACGCCGAGCAGTCCGTACCGCCGGCTGCGCGACGGCGAGTACCACGGCACCCGAGCGCTGCGGGCGGATCTGCTGCCGGGACGCACCGACCTCGGTATCCATCGCCGCGTACGCGACTGAACGGCGGAGGCGGCGACTCACCGGTTTCGGCGCCTCAGTGGCAGAGTGGCCCTGAAGGAGGCAGGACATGGGCGGAGCGATCCTCTGGAGCGTGGTGGCGGCGGCGCCCCTCTTCGTCGGCGCGGTGCTCGCACTGCTGCGCGCCTGGCCGCCGCGCTGGCTCGGCATCGTGCTCGGGTTCGGTGCGGGGGCGCTCATGGCGTCGATCGCATTCGAGCTGTGGGAGGAGGGGCTCGCACTCGCCGGCCCCATCCCGCTCGTGCTCGGCGTCGCGCTGGGAGCGATCAGCTACTACATCGCCGCCCGCATCCTCGACGCCAGAGCCGCGAAGAAGAAGGGGCAGGCCGGCGGCGGCCAGCTCGCGGTGGGTGCGCTGCTCGACGGCATCCCTGAGCAGCTGGTGCTCGGTATCGGGCTGGCGTCCGGAGAGCCGGTGAGCGTGGCGCTCGTGGTCGCGATCCTCGTGTCGAACCTGCCGGAATCGATCGGCTCGGCGGCCGACCTGCTGCAGGGCGGGATGGCGAAGTCGCGGGTGCTGCTGCTGTGGGCCGGCGTCGCGGTCGTCTGCGCGGTGGCGACCGTCGCGGGCTTCGCTCTCACGAGTGTGACCGGTGACGGCTTCCGTGCCGGAGCGAGCGGTTTCGCGGCGGGAGCCCTGCTCGTGATGCTGGTCGACTCCATGATCCCGGAGGCGCAGTCGAAGGCGAAGGAATCGACGGGGCTCGCGACCGTGCTGGGCTTCGCGCTCGCCGCAGGTCTCGCCCTCGCCTCCTGACGACCGCGACGACCGCACCGCCGCCCCCGATCACTGGAACCCGGGGTAGTCCTTCAGCTTCTCCTCGTACTCCGCCCGATCGTTCTCGCTGAGCACGGC
The DNA here is from genome assembly GCF_040302605.1 of Microbacterium sp. NPDC097977. Classification (NCBI taxonomy): domain Bacteria; kingdom Bacillati; phylum Actinomycetota; class Actinomycetes; order Micrococcales; family Microbacteriaceae; genus Microbacterium; species Microbacterium sp. NPDC097977. Next base: position 34,682 of record NZ_JBEOUR010000026.1, on the reverse strand, counting down.
GCTCGCGAGCACGACCATCTGCAGCCCCTCGAGCGGTTCGCCCGTGCGGGCGCTCTGTGCCTCGCGAGTGGTGCGGAAGTCGCCCGTCGGGTCGTTCGACAGGTCGTAGATGTTGGCGTAGAGCCGCGTCGGATCGGGGTAGTTGTCGGTGTAGTACTCCCACGTGTGCTGCTCGCGCGGGTCTTCGCTGCCGTAGAGCTTCGCGATCATCGTCGGATCGATGCCCGAGTACTCGCCGTTGAACGAGTAGAGCGGCGGCATTCCGTGCTCGGCGACGACCGCGTCGATGGTGGCCATGACGTCGAGCTTGGTGCTGTAGTCCTGGATCGGCTGGGTGGTCGCCCAGCCCACCGACGTGTACTCGATCAGCATCGATTCTCCGCCGTACCCGTTGCGCTCGGGACGCAGGTCCTCGTCGCCGACCTGCACCCACTCGTACCCGTACTCGGCGGTGATTCGGGCGCGGATGTCAGCGAAGACGCTGTCGGCCTCCGCCCGCACCTCCTCGAGCGACTGCTGACGGAGGGCTGCCTGCGGGTCGGTGCCCTTGATGCCCGGGTAGGCCTCCTCGTGCTTCTGCTCCTCGGTCTTCATGCCGTCGTAGCTTCCGGATGCCGAGGTCTGCAGCGCACCGATGCCGCCGACGGTGGCGACGTTGAAGATCAGCGTGACCGCGAGCGCCGCGGCGGCCAGGGTGCGTCCGCGGGCGGTGAAGAGCGCGCCGACGATCACCGCCACCACGACGAGCTGCAGCGTCAGCATCGTGACGCCGTAGAGCACGTCGGTCGCTCCCACGGCCAGCGTGATCAGCAGGATCGCGGCGAACAGGATGCCGGCGACCAGCGCGATCCAGCCCAGGGCGTTCGCCGGTCTCTTCGGCGCGTCCGCGGTGCCGGATGCCGAGCCGGGCGCAGAGCCGGTCGCGGTCGCGGTGGCCGTGGCCCCCGGAACGCCGGGCTGCTGCACGAAGGGGCCGGATGCGCGGCGTGCGTTGCGGTATCCGCCGGGCGGCGGCACCGGCGGCGCGCCCTCGGTGCCGGCGACGTAGCGGGCGCGCTGCTTCTCGTGATCCATCACCATGGCTTGTCCGTCCCCGAGCCGCCGCCGTCTTCGCCCTGCTGCTGGTCCCGCTCCTGCGTGCCCTGCTCGAGCTTGTCCTTGAGCTCGTCGAGCTTGTCGTCCGACGGCTGCGGCTCCGACTCCTCCTGAGGCTGCTCCTCCTCGGGCGGCGGCGTCTGCTGCTGCTTCTGCTTCAGCCGACCCTCGAGATCCTCCTTGCTCTGCTGCATGTCGCGGTCGGGGTCGGAGGACTGCTCCTCGGCCTCGTCGCTGTCGCACTCCGGCGGCATCTCGGACGTCACGGTGAGCGCCTCGCCGTAGAGCGCCGCGGCTCCCGTGCCGTCGCCGTCGGCCCTGGCCGCATCTCCCATGCGCTCGATCACGAGCCCGAGGTTGATGCGCACGCTGCAGACCTCGAGGCCGGTGGCCAGGTCGAGAGATTCCTCGAGCTTCGCGCGGGATGCCGACAGCTCCTCGGCGCCGGCGAGGGCGGTGCCCGCGTTGAAGGGAGCCTTGTACGGCTCGAACCAGTTGAGGAACTCCTGGCCGTGGGCGGCGGACTCCGATCCCGCGAAGTCGTCGGCGACGTAGGCCGTGATCGACTGGTGCGCGAAGGCGTACATGCTCAGCACCTTGCCGACGAAGAGCAGCGCGGCGAGAGTGAGCGGCAGGGTGCCGATCGCGATCCAGCGACGGATGCGGCGCCGCCTGCGGTTCGATGCCAGAAGAGCGGATGCCGCCCTCGCGCGGATGTCCTCGGGCGCCGTCGCCTCGGGTGCCGTCGCCTCGGTCATGCGGCACCTCCGTCGTCGGGTCGGGTCGCCGTCGCGTCGCGCGTCGACCGGGATGCGTCGCGCGTCGACCGGTCCCGGGAGCGCGGGGTGCGCAGCAGCCGCAGCCGGGCGACGAGCATGCTGGCCCGCGCGAGCTCGACGCCGAGCAGGACGACGACGACGAGCGCTGCGATCCAATAGAGCTCGGTGACGTTGCCGACGGATCCGGACTCGGCGTAGTTCGTCGTCGTCGACGGGGCGTCGGGCAGCGTGATCTCGGCATCCGCCGTGCGGTGCTGGTACTCGACGCCGAGCTCACCGGCGATCGCTTCGAGGTTCGCCTCGTCGATCACCGACAGCGCGTTCGACCCCTGGTACTCGATGTACTCGCCCGATCCCGAGTCGCCGAGACCGCCGGTGGTCAGCCGCATCGGCCCGCCCTCCGCGGTGCCGTAGCCGAACACGGCGCCGGCGTCGGTGAACTCCGCGCTGCCGTCGAACGGCTCGGGTGCCGAGGTGACCGTCTGCTCGCCGTCGCCGAAGTAGAACACCATGCGCGAGCGGTCGGGTGAGGACTCCGCCGCGTTCGAGAGGGTCTCGGCGAGCAGCGGACTCGCGATGCCGATCGAGCTGCCCCGGGACTGACTCGTCACCTCGGGGCGCAGCACGTCGAGAGACGAGATGAGGGAGGTGGTGTCGGTGGTGAGCGGCATCCGCAGGTCGGCCGAGGCGTCGAAGGTGATCAGGGCGAACCGTGCGCCCGGGTACTCGTCGACGATGCTCTGCACGTCGGCGCGCACTCCGTCGAGGCGCGGCTCGTCGCCGTTCCAGTCCTCGGCGACGATGCTCGCGGTGGTGTCGACGACCAGCACGACGTCGGTGTCGGTCGCGAGGGTCTGGGTGGCGCCGCCGGGGATGCCGGGGCGCAGGAACATGACGAAGCAGGCCAGCAGCAGCACGAGCCGCAGGACCCACAGCGCCTTGTCGCGGCCCTTCGCCTTCGCCAGCGCGATCACGGCGAGAGCCCCGACCGGCGCGCACAGCAGCACGAGGAGGAAGACGTTCAGCACGGGCTGGAAGATCACAGTCGCACCCTCCACAGCACAACGAGGAACGAGAGCATCGAGATCAGCAGCACCACGATCCACAGGTTCGGGGTGTCGGTCCACACCACCTGCGCCTGTCCCTTCAGCTCCGTCGCCTCCTGCTCCTGCACCTGGGTGACGATGTCGCTGACGGTGGTCGTGTCGCGCAGGCCGTAGGCCGCGCCTCCCGTGGCTTCGGCCGCCTTCGCCAGCTCGGCGCTCACGGCGTCGTCCTTGCCCGCGACGGGGTTGAGTGCGAACACGCGCACACCGATCGAGTCGGCGTACGCGGCCGCCTCGTCGAGGGTCACGATCGAGGCGCCGTTGATCTCGTTGTCGGTGGCGAAGATGATCGAGCGGGAGCGCTCGTCGTCGGGATGGTCGAACGCCATCGTGCAGGCGGCGAGCCCGTCGCCGATCAGCGAGGCGCCGTTGCCGTTCAGCGTGCCGACCCAGTGCTCCGGAACCTGATCGGTGTAGTCGAAGCTCTCTCGGATGCTCTGCAGATGACCGCGGATGAACTCGTAGTCGTCCGTGAGCGGGAAGATCTGCACGGGGGAGCTGTTGAAGATCGTCAGTCCGATGCGCTCCCCCTCGAAGTCGTCGAGCAGATCCTCGAAGACCGACAGCACCTCGACATCGACCTCGCTCATCGACCCCGAGACGTCGAGGCAGAGCATGATGTCGCGGCTCGTGTTGACCGGTTGGATGGTCTGCGACGACATCGGCCGCGCCGCGATGACTCCCGCCGACAGTGCGGCGACCACGCCGAGCAGCAGGACGGCGGAGAGGGCGAGCACGCGGCGGTTCAACGCCTGGCGGAAGGTGGGCAGCGCCCGCAGGCGCTCGGCGCGGGCGACGCGGGCGCGCTCGTGCTCCTCGGTCCTGGCGCCGCTGCGCAGGCCGACGACCACCCCGATCGCGATCGCGGCGAGGACGACGCCGACAGCGACGAGGATCAGCCATCCGTGGGCTAGTGCCATGTGCGCACCACCGTTCGCGCGGCCTCGGCGCCCGCGGCCGGATCGATCGCGGGGCCCTGACGGAAGATGCTCGGATAGTAATGGCGTCCCATGGCGTCGATCAGCGCCGGGTGCACCCCGCGCGCGACGAGGTCGTCGAGCGCGAGCACCGGGGCTTCGAGTCCGCTGTACTCGTTGACGAACGTGCGCACCACGCGGCTGAACTCGAGGTTCGCATTGCGGGCCGAGAGCGTGCGGGCGCGGTAGTCGTCTTCGATGCGCTGGATGCGGTCGAGGTACTCCACCCGCAGCTGCGACAGCACGTCGACGGTCAGCAGCAAGGGCCCCTGCGACTCGTCGGTGAGGGTGAGATCGCGACGCGGCCGGGTGAGGGCGGCCACCAGCCAGGCTCCCGCGATCAGGAGCGCCAGGACGCCGAACGCGAGCAGGATCCAGCCCCAGCCGTACTGGGCCGGAGGGTAGAGCTCGTCAGAGCCGGGCATTCGACCTCCGATTCAGCAGCTGCAGGAGCTGCGAGACGGCGTCGTCCTGACCGGCCAGCACACTGTGGCTGATCTCCATGCGTTTGAGGACCTCGGCGAGGCGGGCGGCGTCGGCCTCGGTCTGCGCGGTGAGCTCGCGGATGATGTCGAGGTCGCCCTGCACGAAGTCCGGGACCTCCCACAGGCTGTCCACGTCGCTGCGGATCGTTCCGGTCGCGTGGTCGAGCACGGGATCCGCGTCGCTAACGGTCAGCCACAGCACGTCGTGCTGCACGCGTAGGCGTCGCAGCATCCGCTCGGTCTCGTCGGTCACGGGAGCCTCGTCGGTGATCACCACGACGATCATCCGGCGCGAGATGGTGCGGGTGACGTACGAGAGCAGGGCGTCGCGGTCGCTGGACGCGGTGCTGGAGTCGATGGCTCCCTCGATCGTGCGCAGCGCGTGTTCGAGAGCGCCCTCGCTGCGGCCCGGTGCCCGGCGACGGATGCGGTCGGAGTCGCCGTACACGAGCGAGAAGTCGTCGCCGTGCCGCAGCGCCAGCACCCCGAGCACGCCGGTGGCGAGGATCGCGAGGTCCTTCTTCGACCTCTCGTCGTGGGCGAGGGCGGCCATCGAGCGTCCGGTGTCGACCACGAAGAGGATGGTGTGCATGCGCATCGCGCGGTGCCGCTTGACCAGCGGCGTGCCCAGTCGGGCGGTCGCGCGCCAGTCGATGTCGCGCACCTGATCGCCGTACTCGTACTTGCGCAGATCCTCGAAGTCGAGGCTGCGCCCGTGCAGCAACGACGCGTAGGCGCCGTCGAGCGCGTGCAGCGACTTGCGCGACGAGTGGATGAAGAGCTTGCTCTTCACCTGGGTGATCAGGCTGGCCATGGGGGTGTCAGGGCGTGGGGACCGCAGCGAAGATCTGGTCGATGATCTCCTCGCTGCGGATGCCCTCGGCGTCGGCCTCGAAGGTCAGCAGCACGCGGTGGCGCAGCACCAGGTGGCGGAGCGAGCGGATGTCCTCGGGCAGCACGTGCGCACGGCCGTTGAGCAGGGCGAGCGCGCGGGCGGCCTGCAGGAACGCGATGCTCGCACGGGGGCTCGCGCCGTACTTGATGTACCGGGCACGCTCCTCGCCGATGTAGGGCGCGGGGTTTCGCGTGACGTAGGCGATCGAGACGATGTAGTTGCGGATCGCGGGGTCGACGTAGATCCGGCTCGCGACGTCCTGCAGCATGTCGACGTCGTCGAGGCTGATCGCGCTCGAGACGTGACGGTCGGGATCGAGCACGCCGGAGTCGATGCGGCCGAGGATCTCGAACTCCTCCGCGGGGCTGGGGTACTCGACGATCTCCTTGAGCAGGAAGCGGTCCATCTGCGCCTCGGGCAGCTCGTAGGTACCCTCTTGCTCGATCGGGTTCTGCGTCGCGATCACCAGGAACGGCTTCGGCAGGTGGTGAACCTCGCCGCCGATCGTGGTCTGGTGCTCCTGCATGGCCTCGAGCATCGCGCTCTGGGTCTTCGCGCTCGAACGGTTGATCTCGTCGAGCAGCACGAAGTTGGCGTGCACCGGACCCAGCACCGTGCGGAAGGATCCGGTCGCCGCGTCGTAGATCTGGTTGCCGGTGATGTCGCTGGGCAGCAGGTCGGGCGTGCACTGGATGCGTTTGAACTGCGCCTTGACCGTGTCGGCGAGCGTGCTCGCGGCGGTCGTCTTCGCGAGCCCCGGAACGCTCTCCAGCAGGATGTGGCCGCCGGCGATCAGCGAGATCAGCAGGCTCATGCGCAGTCGCTCCTGGCCGACCATCTTGGCCGAGTACGCGTCGGAGACGGTCTTCAGCACCTCACTCGCGCGACGCAGCTCGGCATCGGTCGGGGCCTCGGACTTCCTGCTCGCCGAGGGGGACGCGGGCGGCGCGACGGCCGCAGCCGCGGCGCGGGTGGCTGGAGCGGGCGGGGCCGGGGGCATCGACGAGCCGGAGGGCGCGGGGGGAGGCGGCGTCGCACCTGCAGAGGCGCCGGGCGCGTAGGGCTCGTTCATCGATGTGTCTCCTCGTTGCCACGGGGACGCGTCGACGATCCCCCGCGACCAGCGTAACCGCATCCGAACGCGCCGATCCGGCCCGCCTATGGGGACTTGTGCCCATGGGCGCGCCCGCCTGTGCCGCTGCCGGTCCCGGTGCGGATGCCGGTCAGACGTCGGTCAGGCGTCGACGGGCACTCTCGTACCGCGCCGGCGACCGACCCAGACGACGAGGGCAGCCACACCGATGATCGCGACCGCGATGCCGATGATGTAGCCGGCGACGCCGAGGTAGCCGCCGACGAGGCGCGGGTCGAGGAACGGATACGGGTACCACCAGGTGTTCCCCGTGGCGGGCGAGGTGATGAAGTTCGCGCGGATCATCGTGTAGATCGCCCAGAGGATCGGGAAGATCGCGGCGATGAAGATCGTGCTCCAGGCGAGGGCGCGTCGACGCGGAGCGAAGAGCACATCGAGCAGCAGGAACAGAGGGAACACGACGTGCAGCACCTCGTTCGACCAGGGGACCGTGACGCCCTGGGGCAGTTCGACGCCGCGGAGCAGCGTGTTGTAGACGATGCCGGTGACGATCATGTAGGTGCTCGCGCACGCGAGGGCGACGGCGAGCCCGTTCGGCTCCGGCCGACCGTCACGGCGGTGGCGCAGTGCCCAGACCGCCGCGATGATCAGCACGATCGCTGCGAGCAGGTTCGACAGGATCGTGAAGAAGCTGAGGAAGTTCGCGGCGACCGTCGGCAGATGCTGCCCCCACTCGGTGGTGGCCGCGAGGGCGTTCTCGATGCTGCGGGACAGCTGGGCGACGATCGCGGCGAGTGAGAGCACTGCTGCAGCGAGTCGTGCGTAGGGCCACCAGGTCGTCATCTTCGCCTCCGCGCACACCTTATCGGGCGAGGAGGGGGAAGCGGGAGGGGAGGCCTGGGCATGCCGGGCGGAGCGCAAAGGTCAGGTGCGGCGGCCCCACCGCATGCGGGTGACGAGGACTCCGAGCAGGCACAGCGCCCCGCCCACGAACATGAGCGGAGTAGGCACCTCGCCGAGGATCGCCCACGACATCAGGATCGCGATCGCCGGAACGACGTAGGTCGTGGCGGAGGTCTGGCCCGCCGTGCTGCGTTGCAGGACGTAGGCCCAGGTCGTGAAGGCGATCGCGGTCGGGAAGATGCCCAGGTAGACGACCCAGAGCGTCGCGTCGGGCGGAGCCGTCTGCAGGGCGCCGACGAGACTGCCCGTCCAGGGGAGCAGGGCGACCGTGCCGGCCACGGCCCCGAGGAAGGTCAGTGTCGTCGCATCGGACCCGGCGCTGAGCAGCCGCTTCTGCAGCAGCGTGCACCCGGCGTACATGACGGCGGCGAGCAGGGCGAGCAGCAGCCCGGTGATGTCGGGTCCTTCGCTCGTCGACGAATTCATTCCGATCAGAACCACGCCGAGGAACGCGATCGGAGCGCCGATGACGAGCGGTTTCGGGAACCCTTCGCGCAGGAACAGTCCGCTGAAGACCACGACCATCAGTGGCGCGAGGTTCACGACCATCGCCGCCGTGCCCGCGTCGAGGGTGCGCTCCGCGGCGTTCAGGGCGAGGTTGTAGACGCAGAACCAGCCGACGCCCCACACGGCGACGAGCCACCGGTGGCGACGTTCGGGCAGACGGATGCCGTGGCGCACCGCGATGATCGCGAGTGCCGCGCTGCCCACGGCCATGCGCAGCAGCGCCAGGGCGCCCGGGTCGAAGTGAGTGCCCGCACCGCGGATGCCGATGAACGCCGACGCCCACAGCACCACCGTGACGAGGGCGGCGACGAGCACGAGCGGACCCTGTGAGCGGGGCTTCGCGGGAATCAGGGTGTCGTCGCGCTGCACGCGACCGGTCTTCGGCATCCTTCGATCCTGGCACCGGCCACCGACATCGGAGATGCGCCCGAGCGACAGCATCCGTTCCTTTTCCGCCATCCGTGCAGCGCCTCCGGTCGGAGGTGTGCGATTGCAGGACGCATGCACGGATGCAGGACGGAACGCCGACTTTCGTCCGCCATCCGTGCATCGGTCCTGCATCTGTGCGGCGCCCCGACCGACCGACCGCCCGACCTCCCCGACACGGCGGTGAAACACCCCTTCGGTAGGATGGGACCGCCCGCAGAGGGCCAGCTCATCAGCCGGTGCAAACCCGGCGGAAGCAAGGGGGATACCCATGCCAGGAATCGTTATCGTCGGCGTCCAGTGGGGCGATGAGGGCAAGGGCAAGGCGACCGACCTGCTCGGCGAGCGCACCGACTGGGTCGTGAAGTTCAACGGCGGCAACAACGCCGGTCACACGGTCGTGGTCGGGAATGAGAAGTACGCGCTGCACCTGCTGCCCTCCGGCATCCTCTCGCCCGGGGTCACGCCCGTCATCGGCAACGGCGTCGTCATCGACCTCGAGGTGCTCTTCAGCGAGCTCGAGGCGCTCGGCGGCCGCGGCATCGATGTCTCGCGCCTCAAGGTCAGCGCCAACGCGCACATCATCACCCAGTACCACCGGACGCTCGACAAGGTCACCGAGCGCTTCCTCGGCAAGCGCATGATCGGCACCACCGGTCGCGGCATCGGGCCGGCGTATGCCGACAAGATCAACCGCGTCGGCATCCGCGTGCAGGATCTGTTCGACGAGAACATCCTGCGGCAGAAGGTCGAGGGCGCCCTCGACCAGAAGAACCACCTGCTGGTGAAGATCTTCAACCGCCGCTCGATCACCGCCGACGAGGTCGTCGAGGACCTGCTCTCGTACGCCGAGCGTCTGCGGCCCATGGTCGCCGACACCGGCCACCTTCTCGACGACGCGCTGCGCCGCGGCGAGGTCGTCGTGTTCGAGGGCGGCCAGGCCACCATGCTCGACGTCGATCACGGCACCTACCCGTTCGTCACCTCGTCGTCGGCCACGGCCGGTGGCGCCTCGACCGGATCGGGGGTCGGACCGGGCGCGCTCGACCGCATCGTCGGCATCGTCAAGGCGTACACGACCCGGGTGGGCTCGGGCCCCTTCCCGACCGAGCTCTTCGACGAGCAGGGCGAGTGGCTGCGTTCGCGCGGCTTCGAGTTCGGCACCACCACCGGTCGTCCGCGCCGGGTCGGCTGGTACGACGCCCCCATCACGCGCTACGCGACCCGGGTCAACGGCATCACCGACCTGGTGCTGACCAAGCTCGACATCCTCACCGGACTCGAGCAGATCCCGGTCTGCGTGGCGTACGACGTCGACGGCACGCGCTTCGACGAGGTGCCCGTCAACCAGACGGACTTCCATCACGCGACGCCCATCCTCGAGTACTTCCCGGGCTGGAGCGAGGACATCTCGACCGCTCGCACGTTCGAGGACCTGCCGCAGAACGCGCAGGACTACGTGCTCGCGCTCGAGGGGATGAGCAACACGCGCATCTCGGTCATCGGCGTCGGCCCCGAGCGCGACCAGGTGGTCGTCCGCCACGATCTGCTGGACTGAGCGCATCGTGACCCGGTTCTGGCTCGGCGGATACGGCTCCGCGATGGAGGGCTCCGCCGACGGCATCGGGCTGCTCGCGGGCGACGCCGACAGGCAGACCGCCCTCGAGTACCGCGGGGCGGTCACGCAGACGCCGTCGCCGTCGTGGCTCGCGCAGCATCCGACCCTCGACGTCGTCTACGCGGCGCTCGAGGGGGATGCCGCCGTGCAGGCGTTCTCCCGCAGCGGCGAGTCCGCGCTCCGACCCCTCGGCGAGCCGGTCGAGGCCGGAGAGAACGTCTGCCACGTCGCGGTGTCGCCGTCCGGCGGATACCTCGTCGCCAGCTGCTACGGCGACGGTCGGGTCGTGCGCATCGGCATAGCTCCCGACGGAGGTCTGGTCGCGGATGCCGCGAACAGGGCCGCGGAACTGCGGGCGGCGCTGCTCGGCGAGACCCTGGAGACGTCTGCGCCGGCGGGCGTCGCGGCCGCGGCATCCGACCCCTACCCCGGCGAGCGCACGGCCTCGGGCGACGAGCGGGAGTCGCACGCGCACTCCGCCGTCTTCCTCGCCGACGGACGCATCGCCACGACCGATCTCGGCTTCGATCTCGTGCGCATCTGGCGACCGACGGCGGGCGGGCTGATCCTCGATCACGAGATCGTGCTGCCGCTGGGCACCGGACCGCGCCACATGGTCGCGCACCCCAGCGGCCACCTGCATGTGGTGACCGAGTACTCGTGCGAGGTGTTCACGCTCGCCGCGGGCCGCGACGGCACGTGGGCGGTCGTGTCCGCGGTGCTGTCGAGCCCGATCGCCGAGGTGGGGGTGGACTTCCCCGCCGAGCTGGTGCGCTCGCGCGACGGACAGTTCCTCTACACCGCGCTGCGCGGCAGCAACACGATCGCCGCGCTGCGTGTGCGGGGCGGGGGCGAGAGCCTCGAATCGATCGCGCTCGCCGACTCCGGCGTGGACTGGCCGCGGCATCATCTCGTGCACGAGGGCAAGCTGCTCGTGGCCGGGCAGCGGTCCGACAGCATCGCCCTGCTCGACCTCGACGAGCGCACGGGGGCGCCGCTCGGCATCCGCCACACCGCCCAGGTGCCGACGCCGACGCACTTCCTGCCCGTCCGGTAGCCTCGACGGGCTCGCTTGACCTCAACCTTTGTTGAGGTTCTACCGTCGTGCCTATGACCATCGACACGGATGGGGTGCCGACCGAGAAGGTCGCGGCCCCCGGAATCATGAGCGGCGCCTACCTCTGGGTCACGATCGGGGCGTGCGCGCTCGTGTTCCTCGGGGCGTTCGAATCACTCGCCGTCACCACGGTGATGCCCGTCGTCAGCGCCGACCTCGACGGCGAGCGCCTGTACGCGCTGGCATTCGCCGGGCCGCTGGCCACCGGGGTGATCGGCATGGTCATCGCGGGCAACTGGGCGGACCGACGAGGACCGGTGGCACCGCTGTACACATCGGTCGCACTCTTCGTGGTCGGACTGCTGGTGGCGGGTTTCGCGCCCACCATGGAGGTGCTCGTCGCCGGGCGCTTCGCCCAGGGACTGGGGAACGGGGGTCTGATGGTCGCCCTCTACGTGGTCGTCGCCCGGGTGTACCCCCGCGCGCTGCATCCTGCGATCTTCGCCGGGTTCGCCGCCGCCTGGGTCGTCCCCTCCCTCGTCGGACCCACGGTGGCCGGAGCCGTCACCGAGCTGTGGAGCTGGCACTGGGTGTTCCTCGGCGTCGTGCTCCTCGTCGTGCCGGCCCTGCTCATGGTGGTCCCGGCGCTCCGCGGGCTGTCCGGCGCCGGCGACGCGACGACGCCGTGGGCGCTCGGACGGCTCGGGTGGGCGGTGCTCGCCGCGGCCGCGGTGCTCGCCCTCAACCTGGTCGGTGATGTGCCGGGGGCGGGCCTGGTCCTCGCCGGGGCAGCGGTGGTGGTGGCGCTCGTCGCGGTGCGGGCCCTGCTGCCGAAGGGAACGCTCCGCGCCGTGCGCGGCCTCCCCTCCGTGATGCTCGTGCGAGGGCTGGCGGCCGCAGGGTTCTTGGGTGCGGAGGTGTACATCCCGTATCTGCTGACCGAGCGCTACGCGGTCTCGCCCACAGTGGCCGGACTCTCGCTCACCGGCGGGGCGCTCGCGTGGTCGGTCGCCGCGACCGTGCAGGGGCGTATGAGCACCCGCCTGCCCAGCGCCGTGGCCGTGCGCATCGGCACGATCCTCGTCGCCGCGGGCGTCGCTCTCACCCTCGTCGCCGCCGCGCTCGCCGCGCCGGTCGCCTCCATCGTCGTCGCGTGGATCGTCGCAGGCGCCGGGATGGGACTGATGAGCCCGCGGACCAGCGCTCTCACCCTCGAGATGTCGGCACCCGAGAACCAGGGATTCAACAGCTCGGCGATGTCGGTCGCGGACTCGTTCGGCAGTGCACTCGCCCTCGCGATCACGGGGGTCCTGTTCACGGGTGTCGCCGCGGTCGCCGACCCGTTCGTCACCGTGTTCGTGTTCACGGGGATCATCGCGCTCGCCGCGGCCGTGCTCGCTCCCCGGGTCTCGCCGCGGGTGGCTGGCTGAGCGGGAACCCGCCCGGCCACCCCGCCGACGCGCCCGGGCTCTCTTGCACAGCGCGCGGCGGAACACCACCCCGTGACTCGACGTTGGTCTTGAGCAAGACTGGGCGACGGAGAGGTGCACCCCATGACTGCTGAGAAGACCGACGAATACGACCTGATCGTGCTGGGCGGAGGTCCGGTGGGCGAGAACGTCGCCGACCGCGCCGTGCAGGACGGACTGACCGCGATCATCGTGGAGAGCGAGCTGGTGGGCGGTGAGTGCTCGTACTGGGCCTGCATGCCGTCGAAGGCGCTGCTGCGTTCGGGCCAGGCTCTGCGTGCGGCGCAGAAGGTCAAGGGCGCAGCCGAAGCGGTCACCGGAAAGCTCGACGTGCGCGCGGTGTTCGACCGTCGCGACTCCTTCACGAGCAACTGGTCCGATGACGGTCAGGTGAAGTGGCTCGACTCCGCCGGCATCGATCTGGCTCGCGGTCACGGCCGTCTGTCGGGCGAGCGGGAGGTGACGGTGACCGACGCCGACGGCGGCACCCGCGTGATCCGCGCCCGCCACGCGGTGGCGATCAGCACGGGCTCGGATGCAGTGATCCCCCCGATCGACGGACTGCGCGAGGCGTCTCCGTGGACCAGCCGCGAGGCGACCAGCGCCGAGGAGCTGCCCGAGTCGCTCGCCGTGATCGGCGGCGGAGTCGTCGCGGTCGAGATGGCGACGGCGTATGCGGCTCTCGGCTCGACTGTCACGATCATCGCCCGCAGCGGTCTGCTCGGCTCGATGGAGCCCTTCGCGGGCGAGCGCGTCGCAGCGGGGTTGCGGGAGCTCGGCGTCGACGTGCGCACCGACACCGGCACGACACGCGTCACGCGCGGCGACGACGGCGTGACGATCGTGCTCGACGACGACTCGACGGTCACCGCGACAGAGGTCCTCGTCGCCACCGGGCGCTCGCCTCGCAGCGGAGATGTCGGACTCGACGTCGTCGGTCTCGAGCCCGGGCGCTGGATCGCGGTCGACGACACGATGCGCGTGCCCGGCTCCGACTGGCTCTACGCGGTCGGCGACGTGAACGGCCGCGTGCTGCTGACGCACCAGGGCAAGTACCAGGCGCGTGCGGCCGGCGACGTGATCGCGGCACGCGCTCAGGGGGCGGATGTCGATGACGCGCCCTGGGGAAAGCACGTCGCGACGGCCGATCACGCGGCCGCGCCGCAGGTAACGTTCTCGTTCCCGGAGGTCGCATCGGTCGGGCTCACCGAGGCGCAGGCCCGCGAGGCCGGGATCGACGTGGCGGCCGTCGACTACGACCTGGGCGGCATCGCGGGCGCGAGCCTGTACGAGGACGGCTTCGCGGGTCAGGCCCGCATCGTGATCGACACGGCGCGCGACGTCATCGTCGGGGCGACGTTCGTGGGCCCGGAGGTCGCGGAGCTCGTGCAGACGGCGACGGTGGCGATCGTCGGCGAGGTGCCGATCGCCCGACTCTGGCACGCCGTACCCGCGTACCCGACGATCAGCGAGATCTGGCTGCGACTCCTCGAGACCTACGGGCGGGACTCCGCATGATCGGGGCGGGCGCGGATGCCGGTGGGCGATCCGTTCCCGCATCCGCTCCGAACAGACGTCGGGGACAGGGAGCGTTCCGCGCGCCCTGACCCGGGATTGTTACTCACATCGACAGCCCCCGGCGCAAGCCCGGGACGGATGTCGCAGACCTCTTATACGCTCGAACCCACATCCGAGGAGGCAGGACCATGAAGGCTGTACTCGCAGGAACCGTCATCGCCGAGGCAGACGAGAGCGATCTCGCACGCATCGAAGGCAACTGGTACTTCCCGCCCGCATCGATCACCGAGGGAGCGCTCGTCGAGAGCCCGACCCCGTACACCTGTCCGTGGAAGGGCGCTGCGCAGTACTTCTCGGTGCAGGCCGGCGGAGAGCTGCACACCGACTACGCGTGGTCGTACCCGACGCCGTTCCCCAGTGCGTTCGACCGCGTCGGCAAGGACTTCTCGGGCTTCGTCGCCTTCGATCCGCGGGTCGAGATCTCCGAATGACCTCCGTATGCCGAAGCCGGGGCGCTGACGCCCGTCTCGTCGATCCACCGACTGGAGATCAGCCATGATCGAATTCCGCAACGTCACCAAACAGTTCCCCGACGGCACCACCGCCGTCAAGGATTTCAGCCTGGTGCTGCCGTCCCGCAAGACGACGGTCTTCGTCGGGTCCTCGGGCTGCGGCAAGACCACCCTGCTGCGCATGATCAACCGCATGGTCGAGCCGACGTCCGGCGACATCGAGATCGACGGCGAGAACGTCCTCGGGGGCGACCCCGTGCAGCTGCGGCGGAGCATCGGGTACGTCATGCAGAACTCCGGGCTCATGCCGCACTTCACCGTGATCGACAACGTCGCCACCGTGCTGCGCCTGACCGGCGTCAAGAAGGGACCGGCCCACGACCGGGCGCGTGAGCTGCTCACGACCGTCGGCCTCGACCAGTCCCTGGCCGAGCGGTACCCGAGCCAGCTCTCGGGCGGGCAGCAGCAGCGCGTGGGCGTGGCCCGCGGGCTCGCGGCCGACCCCAACATCCTGCTCATGGACGAGCCGTTCGGCGCGGTCGACCCGATCGTGCGCGCCGACCTGCAGACCGAGACGCTTCGGCTGCAGCGCGAGCTCGACAAGACGGTCGTCTTCGTCACGCATGACATCGACGAGGCGTTCCTGCTCGGCGACCAGGTCGTGATCCTCGACAAGGGGGCGCGCATCGTGCAGGTGGGCAGCCCGAGCGAGATCATCGAGAACCCGGCCGACGACTTCGTGTCGTCCTTCATCGGTGCCGACCGCGGACGCCGCGCGCTGCATCTGCGGGAGACGCCGCACGGCACTGTCGTGGTCGACTCCGAAGGTCGCACGCAGGGAGCCATCGTGGCCGACGTCGAGAGGTCCGACGGTCCTCTCGCAGGACCGGATGCCGCCGCACTCGGCGTCGTCCAGGGCGACGATCGCACGTGAACTGGGTCACCGACAACCTGGGGCTGATCTTCGAACTGACCCTGGTGCATCTGCGGCAGAGCATCATCCCGATCGTGCTCGGCTTCGTGCTGTCGCTGCCGCTCGGCTGGGTCGCGTGGCGGTTCCGACTCGTTCGCGGGCCGATCATCGTGCTCACGGGTCTGCTCTACACGATCCCGTCGCTCGCCCTGCTGATCCTGCTGCCGGCCGCACTCGGCTACTCGGCCATCAGCGAGTCGAACCTGGTGATCGCCCTGACCATCTACGCGATCGCGATTCTCGTGCGCGCGGTGTCCGATGGCCTCGACTCGGTCGACGACGGGGTGCGGCAGGCCGCCACCGCAACGGGATTCGCCGCCTTCCGCCGCTTCTGGGCCGTCGAGTTCCCCCTCGCCGGGCCGGTCATCCTCGCGGGGCTGCGCGTCACCGCGGTGAGCACGATCTCGCTCGCCACGGTCGGCATCCTGATCGGCGTCACGAACCTCGGCTATCTCTTCACCAACGGCCTCGAACGACGCATCATCGCCGAGGTGTTCGCGGGCGTGATCGCTGTCGTCGTCATCGCGCTGGTGATCGACCTCATCCTGTTGGTGATCGGCCGCGCGCTGATGCCGTGGACCCGCGCCGCGTCCAAGCCGACCGCCGCCCGCGCTCTCGCCGTGGGGGCTCCCGCATGAACCTCTTCGCGGAGGCCATCGCCTGGATGCTCGCCCCCTCGCAGTGGACGGGCAGCTACGCGCTGCCCGTGCTGCTCGGTCAGCATCTCGTGCTCACGGCGATCTCGGTGCTGATCGCGGCCGTGATCGCCCTCCCGATCGGCTGGCTCATCGGTCACACCGGACGCGGTCGCGAGATCGCGGTGGCGGTGTCGGGAGCGGCTCGCGCGATCCCGGCGTTCGGCCTGATGGTGCTGCTCGTCCTGTTGCTCGGCGTTCTGCGCGTGCCGCAGGCCGCAGTGGTCACGTTCGTGCTGCTGGCGATCCCGTCGCTGCTCGCGGGCGCCTACACGGGACTCGAGGCCATCGACCGTCGGGTCATCGACGCCGCGAAGGCGATGGGCATGACGGGCTGGCAGGTCTTCTGGAAGGTCGAGGTGCCGCTCGGTCTGCCGCTGCTGGTCGGCGGCATCCGCTCGGCTCTCCTGCAGGTCATCGCCACCGTCACGATCGCCGCATACGTCAACCTCGGCGGCCTCGGATACCCGATCATCCAGGGCATCCCGCTGCGTCGGTTCGATCAGGTGCTCGCCGGCGCGATCATCGTCGCCGTCCTCGCCCTGATCGTCGATCTGCTCCTCGCGGCCGCTCAGCATGCCGCGGTCCCCGCAGGCCTGCGCACCGGCCGGCAGACCGGACGCAGGTCCCGCGCCTCGGCGCGACCCGCAGCCGTGACGCCCGCGGCCGCCTGAACCGCCCCTCACCGTCCCATTCCCCACAGCAGTTCCAGAGAAGAGGAAGTCCATGTTCACAGCACGAGGCAAGCGCTCCGTCTTCGCCGTAGGCCTTGTCGCCGCGGCGGCACTCGCCCTGTCCGCCTGCAGCTCGAGCAACCCGCTCGACGAGCCGTCCGAATCCAGCTCCGGCTCGGGCGGCGGCGACACGATCGTCGTCGGATCGCAGGCGTACTACTCCAACGAGATCATCGCCGAGATCTACGCGCAGGCACTCGAGGGTGCCGGCTTCGACGTCGAGAAGAAGCTCAACATCGGTCAGCGCGACGCGTACATGCCCGACGTCGAGTCCGGCGCGATCAACGTCTTCCCCGAGTACACGGGCAGCCTGCTCGAGTACATCTCGGATGACGACGTGACCGTGACCAGCCCCGACGACGTCTACGCCGCACTGCAGGATGCTCTGCCCGACAGTCTCACGGCCCTCGACTTCGCCGAGGCGACCGACCAGGACTCCTACACGGTGCTGAAGAGCTTCGCCGAGGAGAACGACCTGAAGACGATCGGCGACCTCGGCAAGGTCACCTCGCCGGTCACCATCGGCGCGTCGCCCGAGTTCGAGCAGCGTCCGTACAGCCCGGCGAAGGCCAAGGAGGTGTACGGCGTCGATCTGACGTTCTCGGCCACCGGCCCGACCACGCTCGAGTCGCTGCTCGCCGGCCAGATCCAGGTCGCAGACATCTACACCGCCGACCCGGCCTTCGAGACCGAGGACATCGTGGCCCTGGAAGACCCCGAGAACCTCATCATCTCGTCGAACGTCGTGCCGATCGTCTCGAGTGACATCGCCGACGACGTGTCCGATGTGCTCAACGCGATCAGCGCCAAGCTGACCGGTGAGGAGCTCGTCGCTCTCAACGTGCTGAGCACGGTCGACCAGCAGTCCTCCGCCGAGATCGCCAAGAAGTGGCTGGCTGACAACGACCTCAGCTGATCACTGTCGTCCCGTCGCAGAAGTGCCCGGTCCCGCACGGGGGCCGGGCACTTCTGCGTCCGCGGGCGAGTCGCGACCGCTAGACCCGGGAGTCCTGCCGGGGGATCAGCACCTGCTTGATGATGATGAGGATGGATGCCGCGACCGGCACCGCGACCAGTGCACCCAGCAGGCCGAGCAGCGTGCCGCCGGCGAGGGCGCCGATCACGACCAGCGCTCCGGGCACGGCGACCGCGCGGTTCATCACGCGCGGGGTGATCACGTACGCCTCGATCTGCATGTAGACGAGGTAGACGATCGCGAAGACGAGGGCAGCGATCGGATCGCTGAAGAGCGCGAGTCCGGTGCCGACGATCCAGAAGATCACCGAACCGACGAGCGGGATGAGCGTGATGCAGAACGCGACCGTCGCCATCAGCGGGGGGAACGGCAGACCGAGGAAGAAGTACAGCAGGAACGCGAGGATCGCGTTGCAGAGCGCGAGCACCACCATGCCCATGACGTAGGCGCCGACCGAATCGGTGATCTGATCGGTGATGTCGCTCGCACGAGCGCGGTCACGGGCGGGAGCGAGGCGCAGCATCCCCGCCTTCATCGTGGGCAGCGTCGCCACGAAGTAGAGCGTCAGCACCAGCACGACGATGATTCCCGAGATGGCGTTCGCGATCGAGGCGCCGACCTGCAGCGCCCCGCCCCCGATCGTGGCGATGTTGCCGGGATCGGTGAGGAACTTCTGCACGTCGGCGACGAGGCTCTGGAACTGATCGCCGAACTGGGCGTCGAGAGTCGCGTAGAGGTCGCTGCGCGTGAACTCCTGGATCATGCCCGGGACGGACTTCACGAAGCCGGCTATCTGATCGATGACCACCGGGAGCACCATCCAGAGGACCAGTGCGATCACCACGACCAGCCCGGCGATCGAGACGACGACGGAGAGCGCCCGCGAGAGCCCGCGTCGCTCGAGGAACCGCACGGTCGGATCGAGGCCGAGGGCCGCGAAGAGCGCGAGGGCGATGTAGATGAGGACGGTGGAGAGATTGGCGACCGCCAGGCCGAGGACGAGGGCGGCCAGGCCGCCGAGCGTCACCAGGAAGCCGAACACGAAGGGGCGGTCGATCCGGGTCCAGAACGAACGGCTGGGGGTCATCGGCTCGATGATCACCGGGCGGGGGGAGGCGAGCGCGTGTGCGACAGCGGAGTCGGCCGGGCCGGTGGTGTGCGGGTCGGTCGCATGTGGCTCGGTGGCGTGCGGGTCCGCCGGAACGGGATGCTCGGTGGCCGCCGCCGTGTCGACGGTGAGAGCCGGCAGCGAGGCCGCTGCGGGAGCCCCGGATGCCGCATCGGGCGCTGTCGAGGAGGGGTCCTGATCTTCACGGCTCATGTGCTCACGATACTGCCGACGCGGGTGCCGCCTGCAGGATGTGGAGCCCACGCCCGCGCAGGGTCGTGTGGCCCCGTGTTTCCGTAGAGTAGGGGCATGACCGCCGTCGAAGATCCTCGTGCTGAGCTCCTCCGCCTTCGTGCCAGTATCGACAACATCGATGCCGCCCTCATCTTCATGCTCGCCGAGCGTTTCCGGGCGACGCAGCAGGTCGGCCAGCTCAAGGCCATGCACGAGATGCCGGCATCCGACCCCGGCCGCGAGGAGCAGCAGGTCGCGAGGCTCAAGTCGCTCGCGGAGGAGGCGCATCTCGACCCCGAGTTCGCCGAGAAGTGGTTCAACTTCGTGGTGGCCGAGGTCATCCGCCATCACACCGAAGCCGCAGAAGGACGATGATCCGGTCGTCCGAGCGGATGACAGTGTGTGCAGCACTCACCCGCCCGGAGACCGAACTAAGTTTATTGAATAAACTATGACTGAGCGTACGCAGGGCACTCGAACCTGTCAACAGATCGCGTCGACGGGATCGGATCCATGCTGAACAGCGACGACACCCTCGACACTCAGGCGGCTCTGCGCCGAGCGAACCTGCGCCGTGCTCTGCAGCTCGTCTTCAGCGAACCCGGCGTGCAGACCCGCGCGGGCATCGCGCGGGCCACCGGTCTCACCGCGGCGACCGCGTCGTCGCTCGTCGCCGAACTCATCGATCTCGACCTCATCGTCGACGGTGAACAGGCCGCCAGCACCGGCGGCAAGCGGGCGACGACGCTGACGATCGATGCGACCCGTCACCTCATCGTCGTCGTCGTGATCAGGCCCTCCGAGGCCGCGCTCGCTCTGGTGGCCCTCGACGGAACCGAGGTCGAGTCGCGCCGGATCTCGTATTCCCCGAGCTCGAGGGATGCGGTCCTCGACGAGGCCGTCGCGCGCATCGCCGCCGAGTACGAGGGTCGCCTTCTCGTGGTCGGCGTGCAGCTGCCCGGTACCACGGACGGCCGCCGTGTGCTCGAGAGCGTGCAGCTCGACTGGACCGACGTCGCGCTCGCCGACCGTCTCGAACGGGTGATCGACGTGCCGGTGCTGCTCGTCAACGACGTGGATGCCGAGGCCATCGCCGAGGCCGCCCGCGAGGACGAGGCCGCCGGCTACCGCCTCTTCATCCACCTCGGCACAGGCATCGGCGCCGCGGTCACCCTCGACGGCGAACTGGCCCCGGGGCCGCGCGACCGCGCGGGGGAGATCGGGCATGTGCAGGTGCAGTTCGGTGACGACGCTTCTGCGTGCCGTTGCGGGCGGCAGGGATGCCTGGAATCCGTGGCCTCGCTGACGGCCATGCTCGGCGACGACGTCGACGACGCGATGGACGAGGCGGTGATCGCCGAGGTCGCGGCCTCCGCCGACGAGCGGCGTCTGGTCGTCGGCGCGCAGGCGCTGGCCGGCGCGATCCGCCTCATCGCCGCGGTCCTCGACGCCCGGGAGGTCGTGATCGGTGGGCCGGCGCGGGCCCTCGGAGACCGGTTCCTGCGACTCGTGCAGAGCGAGATCGACTACCCGGCGATGGGCACCGTCGGTGTGTCCGTGCGGTACTCGGCTGCCGACGCCTCGATCTCGACGGGCGTCGCTCAGGTGGCGCTGTCCCGCGCGCTCGGGGTGCGCTGGAGTCCGGCGCAGCTGCGCCCGGCATCCGCCCCGGCATCCTGATCGACGCACCCGACGCCTCCACGGCGCCGGATCACGCTCAGCGCGTGGCGATCCCGACGAGCGCGGCGACGAGTCCGGCGATCACCAGGACGACAATCGCGAGGATGTGCACGATTTTGCCGGCGACGAGCATCGGCAGGTCGGGCCCGTCGTACGACGCGGGGTTGAAGAGCACGCCGCGCGCGTGGAAGCTCCAGCGCATGCTGAACCCGATGCGCCGCAGCGCGTGCGACGGCGCGCGAAACGTCTGCCCGTGCTCTTCGCGTGATGACTTCCATGCCGCCTGCACCGCGTACCAGGCGATCACGAAGAAGGGCATCGCGAGAGATACGGCCCAGGCGATGAGGGCGACGCCGATCAGGGTGCCCATCCCGGCGCCGAGTTCTCGGATGAAGAAAAGCCCGAGAGCCGCGAGCCCGACCGCCACGGGCACGAGCACCACGCCCCAGCCCCATCCGGGGTGCGCACCGGCCGCCTGGTGCCTTTCAACGCGCCCCGCATCCTGCCACGTCATCTGATTCCCCCCTGCCTCACCGCACCGGATGGCGGAGTCGACCGTGCCAGCGTAACCGGGCCGGCAGTCGGCGGCCCGCCTGGAACGCCCCATCGAGGATGGGAATGAGGAGGACGATCACACCTGGCACGAGCCGAGGTGCTCTCGTATTAGAGAAATGGAGGTCGATGTATGAGCATCACGAAATCTCTGTGTCGTACTCGACAAAAGTGCGGAAGTCGGTACGCGGTAGAGTCCGTGCATGTTGAATTGCCTGCGAGTGATCCAGGTGGCGTCGTTCGTCGCCCTCGGAAGCGTCGCACTCTCAGGGTGCACGTCATCTTTTGATGCAGTGGATACACCCGCCCCTACGGGGTCGACGACGGTAACAACTCCCAACGCTTCCTCGACACCCACCCCCACGCCAGCTCTCACTCCAGCTCCATCGTCGGGCGACATGGATGGCGTCGCAGGTTGCTCGACACTGTCGAAGATCGTCATGCCAAATCTCGCTGAGGGACAAACGATGGTTGAGGTGGCATGGAACGGCGTCGAACCGGTCGATAAGGGCCAATCCGAGGGAGCGCGGGGAATCATAACGAAAACAGCCGACGGGCGTATCGAATCGTACACAGTCACGGATGGCGACTCACCGTTAGCAATTGGGGAGCGGCTGTGCATCTCAATATTCACATACATGTATTACAACCACATAGGGGACAAGCTGCTCACTGGTGACGTGTTGATTCTTGGCCCGGGTACGTTGGTGCCCAACGAATACTTTTCCTTTGACATGACGCAACCGGAGCGCTGACGAGGCGCGACTTATTCAAAGTCACGTCAGACGGGTCGTACCCGTTGGCCGCAGGATGGTAGGCAATGAACACTCGAATGCTGAACAGCTGCTGGGTCGGGCCATACAAGGAGAGGTGTGCTTCAGCGGTGAACGTCTCGCGGATGGGGCGCGCAGCATGCCTCATGTTCGCCGTCGCGTTTCTCACCGCTTGTGGGCCCGATACGCGGGGGTTTGCTGAGGAGCTCCTATCGGCGGATGTGGCGGTGTCAGTCGATGCCATGAGCTCGACTGTCGAGTCGGCTGCTCCCGGTCGCGACCCGGTGCGGGAGGACTACGCGATCGTCGCCAAGTACGAATTGTTGTCTGGCTTGGATGACCTGCCCGACGCCGGGGCGGCCGACACGGTGTACTGCCTGGAGCGGACCGGCGACAGGATCACGGCCTGTGTCTTCTTCCCCATGAACGTCTCGATTCCGTCCGGATTTTCCGGCTTCTCGTCGAGCATCTATGGGTGCGCCGAGCTGACCGGCGTTCCGGGTAGCTTCGAGATCGACGTTGAGGACGCAGAGTGTCCGCAGGAATTGGTCGACTGGTTCTCCGAGCGGTCCGATCAAGAACCGTCCCCCGTGTCCATACGTGGGTTTATCTCGAGCCCCGGAAAGTGAGAGCCCCTATGATTCAGCCCGGAGCTGCAGAGGCGTTCTATTCGTCCGCCCGATGAACCACGAAGGTGTCAGATCTGCACGTTCTCGAATCCTCCGGTCCACCCGCATGGCCACAGCGATCCCGGTGACTTCTATCCTTCTCTCGCTGCATGTCGGATGTTGATGATCCTCAGGCGTTCACTTAGCCGACGACCACGGCGGTCGCCGCTCCAGGCACGCCAGCGGTGGACTCACCGGCTTTGACGCCTTCTCAAGCGAGTACGAGGCGGTTCCCGTGGGGCGACGATGCGGAGCGCCACGCGGGTGGCACTCCGCACCCGCCCCGACGGACTACTTGACGCTGCCGGCGGTCAGCCCGCCGACCAGACGCTTCTCGATGAGCATGAACAGGATGACGACCGGCAGGATCGCGACGATCGAGACGCCGAACACGTACTGCCAGCTGGTCTCGTACTGACCGACGAACTTGGTCAGCGCGACGGACAGCGGCTGGTTCTTGTCGGTGGAGAGGATCACCAGCGATGCGGCGAACTCGTTCCAGCAGGCGACGAACGTGAAGACGATCGCGGTGACGATACCCGGCCATACGAGCGGCAGGTTGATCTTGAAGAGCACGGTGAAGCGCCCTGCTCCGTCGATCTGGGCGGCCTCGTCGATCTCCTTGGGGATTCCGGCGAAGAACGAGTGCATGATCCAGACCGCGAACGACAGGTTGAACGCCGCGTTGATGAAGATCATCGCCGCCCACGTGTCGCCGAGCCCCAGCACCGTGAACTGGCGGAACAGACCCGAGGTCAGCACCGCGGGCTGCAGCATCTGCGTCACGATCACCAGGAACAGGAACACCATGCGTCCGGGGAACTTGAAGCGGGCGGTGTAGTACGCGGCGGGCAGCGAGACCAGGAGCACGAGCAGGGTCGCGAACACGGCGATGATGACCGTCGAGATCAGGTTGTAGGGCAGCGGCGTCTCGGGGGTCGACCACATCGAGATGTAGTTCTCCCAGTGCCACTCGATCGGCAGGTAGGTCGGGTCGACCGACCGGATCTGCGGCTTGGTCTTCACACTGCCGAAGAACATGATCAGGTACGGCAGCACGAAGATCGCGAGCACGAGCACCCCGGCGGCCATGCGCAGGATGACGCGGGGCAGCGTCACCTGGTCTTCGGTGTACCGGCGCTTGCGTCCGGGGATGCGGGGTGCAGCGTCGTCTCCGGCGGTGGTGACGAGGGCGGTCTCGGTCAGGGTCACGATCAGACCTCCTTCATGGGCTTGACGGCCTTGACATAGATCGCGACGATCACGATCACGATGAGGAAGGCCACGACCGACAGGGCGCTCGCGACGTCGACCTTCTTCTGCAGCTCGATGTACTTGAAGATCATCGTCATGATCGTGTCGGCGCCGTAGCCCGGGATCGATCCGGTCATCACCTTGAGGATCGGCAGCGAGTTGAACACGTTGATGATGTTGATCAGCACGGCGACCGCGAGCGCGCTGCGCAGCTGCGGCAGCACGATGGTCCAGTAGGTGCGGGTGGCGCCGGCGCCGTCCATCTTCGCGGCCTCGAGGGTGTCGGACGGAACCGTCTGGAGCCCGGCGAGGATCGTGTAGGTCGTGAAGGGGAGGGACACGAAGATCGCGATCACGATCGACCAGGCGAATGCGGTCGCCGGGTTCTTCGTCCACCCGTAGCCCACCGCGTCGTCGGAGAGTCCGATGTCGTAGAGGAACTTGTTGAAGACACCGAAGTACGGCTCGAGGCTGTAGTAGAAGACCATGGTCGTCATCACGACGGATGCGGCCCACGGGACGATCACGGCCATGCGCACGATCTGTCGTCCGGGGAACGCCTTGTTGAGGATCTGGGCGAGCCCGAGCGAGATCATCACGGTGAAGCCGACCACCACGACGACCCAGATGACGGTGCGGAAGATGATCGGCCAGAACTCGGCGAACGCGAACACCGTCGCGAAGTTGTCGAAGCCGACCGACCCCTTGTCGAGGCCGGAGAGCGAGATGTCGCGGGTCGAGTTGAAGAACATCACGCCGGCGGGGAAGAGCACGACGCCGATGATGAGCAGCAGTGCCGGCGCGATCCACGGCAGCGCCTGCAGGAGGTCCTTGCCGGGGGTGCCGCGGGTGCCGCCGGTACGGCGGCCGGGGGTGCGGGGGCGACCGGTGGCCGCCCCCGCGAGGTTCGAGGATTCTGTCGTCTGGCTCATGGGAATACCCGAACCTCTCCGTCTGCGGGACTCAGCCCGCGTCGACCTGCGCCTGGATCTCGGTCAGGACGTCCTGTGCGGACTTCGTCTGCAGCTGGCCGAAGAGCGACTTGAAGGCGCCGTCGGCGGCCGACCACTTCGCGTTCGTCGACGGGTAGAACTGCGCGTCGGGCAGCACGTCGAGGAACGGCTTGAGAGCCTCCTCGCCGGAGAGCTGCTCGGCACCCGACTTGGTGACGGGCAGGAAGCCCTCGGCCTGCACCCACGGCACGTACACGTCGGCCGAGTAGTAGTAGTCGAAGAACTTGGTGATCGCCTCCTGCTTGTCCCCGTCGTTCTCGAACGCCATCAGCTGATCCATCACGCCGAGGGTGAACGGCGAGCCGTCCTCGGTCGGGATGGGGACGATCGAGTAGTCGAGCTCGGGGTTGCCCTCTTCGATCTGGCCGACCGTCGGGGGCAGTCCCACCTGCATGCCGATCTTGCCCTGGATGAAGATGTCCATCAGGGGGGAGCGCTGGGTGGAGCCGGGGTCGGCCTGCGTCGCGCCGGCGTCGATCATCTTCTTGATCTGCTCGGCACCGGCGAGGTTCGCCGGAGTGTCGATCGTGATCTCGGAGGCGTCGCCGAACGAGCCGCCGCCTCCCCAGAGCCACACGGCCGCCTCGGCCTGAGCTTCTTCCGAGCCGAGGGGCATGCCGTAGCCGGCCACTCCGCCGCCGAGCGCCGACACCTTGGTCGCGGCGTCGAGCAGCTCGTCCCAGGTCTTCGGCGCCTCGACGCCGGCCTGCTCGAGCAGCGCGTTGTTGACGAACAGCGCGCGAGCGGAGGCGATCAGGGGCAGGGCGTATGCGGTGCCGTCGACCTCGGCGTTCGCGAGGAACGCGTCCTGGAAGTCGGAGTAGGTGTCGTCCGAGACGACATCCTCCACCGGGTAGAGGAGCTCGTCGCCGACGAACCCGGCGAACGGGCCGCCGTTGTAGATGTCAGGAGCCTCGCCGGCCTGGATCTTGGTGGAGACGACCTTCTCGAGGTTGTCCCAGGACTGCACCTCGAGCTCGACCTTGATGTCGGGGTTCTCCTTCTCGAACCCGTCGATCACGTCTTCCCACAGGCCCTTCGTGGCGTCGGAGTAGCTCGGGACGAGGAGGTCGAGCGTGGTCTCGCCGTCGGCGTCGCCTCCGCCTCCGGTCGAGCCGCCGAACCCGCACGAAGCGAGCGTGAGAGTGGCGGTCGCCGCCAGGGCGACGGCGCCGAACCGCAGTGACTTCTTCATGTGTATTGCATTCCTCACTGTGTAGGTGGTGCACAGGCGCACGCACTGCACGCGACGGTGCGTGTGATCGCCCTTCCTGGTGGCGGGGCGATCGGTCAAGCCGGGTCGGCTCGGGGTCCTCCGAGACCGGGGCGGCGGAGGGGCGGTGGAACTTGTTCGATTATTTGTCAGGAGAATAAACAAATCAAGGGGAACCTTGCATCGATTCCTGATGTCGAAATACTATGATCGAATAAGCTATAAAACGATCACAAACCTGCAACATCTGGTCCGGAGGATCCGACATGCCTGAATATCAGCCCGGCGCCCACATGCGCGAAGAGCTCCACTCGCAGCCCGAGACCTGGTCGCGCGCGGCCGATCTGCGTGACGCGCAGGCTCTGCTGCCGGCATCCGGGGCGCGTATCGCGGTCGTCGGATGCGGGACGTCGTGGTTCATGGCGCAGTCCTACGCGTTCCTCCGCGAGACCGCAGGGCACGGCGAGACCGATGCCTTCGCCGCCTCCGAGTCCTTCGTCGACCGTGGCTATGACGCCGTCGTCGCGCTGACGCGTTCGGGCACCACGACCGAGGTCCTCGAGCTCGTCGACCGCATCAAGGGGCGCGTGCGCACGATCGGTGTGATCGGCGACGAGACCTCGCCTCTCGTCTCGCTCGTCGATGACGCGGTGCTGCTGCCGTTCGCCGACGAGAAGTCGGTCGTGCAGACGCGATTCGCCACCACAGCGCTCGCGCTCTTCCGCGCGTCGCTCGGGGAGGACCTCACCGGGGCGATCGAGGATGCCGCAGCAGTCCTGGCCGACGACTACGACGACGAGCTGCGGGACGCCGAGCAGTACTCCTTCCTCGGACGCGGCTGGACCGTCGGCCTCGCGCACGAGGCGGCGCTCAAGATGCGCGAGTCCTCGCAGTCGTGGACCGAGTCGTACCCCTCGATGGAGTACCGCCACGGTCCGATCGCGATCGCGGCGCCCGGTCGCGTCACCTGGCAGTTCGGCGAGGCGCCCGAGGGGCTGGCCGCGCAGGTTCGCGCCACCGGTGCGCGCTTCGTGCAGCATCCGGTCGACCCTCTGGCCGACCTCGTCCGGCTGCACCGCGTCGCGCTCGACCGCGCCGTGGCCCGCGGCCTCGACCCCGACCTGCCGCGCAACCTCACGCGATCCGTCATCCTGGACGCATGACCCGAACCGAGTCCGGAGCTGTCCATGACCAGCGCTGAGGATGCCGCGCACATCGCCGATGTCGTGCGCGACCCGTCCGGCGAGACGCTCGCCGCGGCGCGCACGGTCGGCCCCGGAGTCCCCGTGCTGGCCTTCGACGTCGGGGGCACCGACATCAAGTCGGCGCTGTTCGACGCCGACGGCACGGCGCTGGGCCTTCGGCGCACGCCGACTCCCGCGGCCGACGGCGATCGCACGGCGGTGCTCATCGAGCGCCTCGGGGTGCTCGCCGCGGAGCTGCGGGCCGACCATCCCGATGTCGTGCCGGAGGCTGCAGGCCTCGTGGTGCCGGGGATCGTCGACGCGGATGCCGGGCTCGGCGTCTTCGCGAGCAATCTCGGCTGGAGGAACTCACCGCTGCGCGACCTCGCCTCGGCGAAGCTCGGTCTTCCGGTCGCTTTCGATCACGACGTGCGGGCGGCGAGCTGGGCGGAGCACCGCCTCGGCGGCGCGCGCGCGTACGCGAACTCTGTCGTGCTCGTGATCGGCACGGGCATCGCCGGCGCCCTCCTCGTGGGCGGTGAGCCGTACACGGCCGGGGGCTACGCCGGCGAGATCGGCCACTCCCCGATCGCCGACGGCCCCGTGTGCTCGTGCGGTGCCCGCGGGTGTCTCGAGACCGTCGCGTCGGCCGGGGCCATCGCCCGTCGATACCGTGAGGCGACCGGCGTCGACCCCGACGGTGCGAAGGACGTGATCGCCCGTGCCGCGGCCGGCGACCCCGTCGCCGCCGAGATCTGGGACTCCGCACTCGACGCGCTCACTCTCTCGCTGGCGCAGCTGACCGCGGTCGTCGCGCCCGAGGCCATCGTGATCGGCGGGGGACTCTCCCGCGCCGGTGGGGCGCTGTTCGACGAGCTGCGGGCGCGGCTCACCGCCCGGCTGAGCTTCCACCGCATCCCCGCCCTCGTCCCCGCCGAGCTGTCGGGCAACGCCGGCATCCTCGGCGCCGCACTGCGCGCGAGGGAGCTCGCATGATCCTCACAATCACCCCCAACCCGGCGCTCGATCTCACCTGGCACGTCGACCGGCTCACGCCGGGCGAGACGCATCGGGCGGATGCTGGCGCGGTTCGCGCCGGCGGCAAGGGCCTCAACGTCGCCAGGGTCGCTCATGCTCAGGGCGCCTCGGTGCTGGCCGTCTCGACGGCGGGCGGTCGCAGCGGAATCGAGCTCGCCTCCGAGCTCGGAGCCAGCGGCGTGCCGCACCGACTCGTGCCGGTGGCGGGTGCCACCCGGCAGAGCATCGCGCTGGTCGATCGCGAGCTCGGCGACACCACGGTCGTGAACGAGCGTGGCGAGAATCCGACCGATGCCGAGTGGGCGACGCTCGTCGGCGAGATCGTCGACGCTCTTCCCGGCGCACAGGTGCTGGTGATCTCCGGCAGCCTCCCGCCCGGTGCGCCCGAGACGCTGCTGCCCCTGCTGATCGGCACGGCCCAGGACGCCGGTGTGCCGGTGATCGTCGACACGTCCGGACCCGCGATGCTGCTCGCCGCGGATGCCAAAGCATCCGTCCTCAAGCCCAATGCCGCCGAGCTCGTCGAGGCGACCGGCATCGCCGACCCCGTCGAGGGCGCCCGCTCGCTGATCGCGCGCGGCGTCGAGCTCGTGCTGCTGTCGCTCGGTGCCGATGGGATGCTCGCGGTGACGGCGTCCGACGTGCGGCACGCACGGCTCGAGACCCCGCTCGCGGGCAATCCGACCGGTGCGGGTGACGCCGCCGTCGCGGCCTGCGCCGTGCTCTACGCCGACGGCGTGCGCGACCCCGAGACGATCCTGCGCCGTGCGACCGCCTGGTCGGCCGCCGCGGTGCTGATGCCGCTCGCCGGCGAGATCTCCGACGACTGGGAGGCTCTCGAAGCCCGCCTCACCGTCGGCCCCTTCACCCCCGTCTCTCGAGAGGACTCCCCGTGACTTTGGTCTCCGCCCGCGAGCTCGTGACGGATGCCGCAGCCCGCGGCACCGGCATCGGCGCGTTCAACGTGATCCATCTCGAGACCGCTGAAGGGCTGGTGCGTGCCTCCGAGGCAGCGCACCTGCCGGTGATCCTGCAGATCTCGCAGAACTGCGCCGACTATCACGGCGGCCTCGAGCCCATCGCGCTGGCGACCCTCGCGGTCGCTCGACGCGCGGAGACACCGGTGGCGGTGCACCTCGACCACGCGGAGCGGCCCGAGCTCGTCGACGAGGCCATCGCCCTCGGATTCGGCTCGGTCATGTTCGACGGGGGTGCACTGCCCTACGACGAGAACGTCGCGATCACCGCCGCCGTCGCCGCGCGCGCGCACGCCGCCGGTGTCTACATCGAGGGTGAACTCGGCGAGGTCGGCGGCAAAGACGGAGCCCACGCGCCCGGAGTGCGCACCGATCCCGACGAGGCGCGCGCGTTCGTCGCGGCGACCGGCGTCGACGCGCTGGCCGTGGCGGTGGGGTCTTCGCACGCGATGACGGATCGCACGGCATCCCTCGATCTCGCGCTGATCGGCCGCCTTCGCGATGCGCTGGACGTTCCCCTGGTGCTGCACGGCTCGTCGGGTGTCGCGGATGCCGTGATCGCCGACGCCGTGCGCGCGGGGATGACCAAGATCAACGTCTCGACGCACCTGAACGGCTTCTTCACTCGGGCGGTCCGCGCGACGCTCGACGCCGACCCGCGCCTGGTCGACTCGCGGAAGTACCTGACCCCTGCGCGCGAGGCGCTCGCCGGCGAGGCTGCCCGGATGCTGCGACTGTTCGCGCTCGAGGGCGCCGGAGTTGCGGGATGACCCCGTGAACACGGGCAGGATGGTGACATGAAGCGCGCCGCCCGACTGAACGCGATCCTCGACCTGCTGGCCGCGGACGGCGAGGTGAACGTCGACGAGCTCGTCGACCGATTCGGAGCATCCGCCGCGACCACCCGCCGCGATCTCGACTCGCTCGCCGAGCAGCGTCTGCTCACCCGCACCCACGGCGGGGCGGTCGCGCATTCGGTCGCCTACGAGCTGCCGATCCGCTACAAGAGCCACCAGCGCGCGCAGCAGAAAGAGAGCATCGCCCAGGCTGCGGCCGCCCTGGTCGCCCCGGGCATGGTCGTCGGGCTCTCCGGCGGCACCACGACCACCGCGATCGCGGCTGCCCTCGCTGCGCGCGACGACCTCGCGGTCGGTCCGGGGATCACGGTCGTCACGAACGCCGTGAACATCGCGGCGCAGCTCGCGACCCGCCCTGACATCAAGGTCGTCGTCACGGGCGGCGTGATCCATTCGCGCAGCTACGAGCTGGTCGGACCGTTCGTCGAGCAGCTGCTGCGCGGGGTGCGACTCGACATCGCCTTCATCGGCGTCAACGGCATGGATGCCGCAGCCGGCGCCACCACGCAGGACGAACGCGAGGCCGCGGTGAACCGCATGATGGCCGAGCGTGCGCGTCGTGCCGTGGTGGTCACCGACAGCAGCAAGCTCGGCACGATCGCGTTCGCCGCCGTCGGCGGTGCGGAGCTGTTCGCCGTGCTCCTCACAGACGACGGCGCGGATGCCGCGACCCTCGCCGACCTGCGCGCGGCAGGCTACGAGGTCCTGACCTCCTGACCTCATGAGCCCGGTGTCGGACCTCAGTCCTCAGACCTCACCAGCTCGATGGTCGGAGCGTCCGTGGGTCCGAAGAGCATGAGCGCTCCGCCGTCGACCATCGCGCCATCGGACGCTGCGAGCACGGGCACCACGCCCTCCGGGCAGCCTCTTTCGGTCTGCCCGGTGAACTCGAGATAGATGGTGCCGCCGTTCGGACCGCTCCAGGTCCCGGACTGCGTGTTGCAGCCGTCGAAGCCGACCATCGTCCCGTCCGCATTCAGCGTCAGCGACACATCCGGATCATCCGGCGAGGCCCATGCGCCCACCAGCGCGTCGCTCGGCGAGAGCGTCGATGCGGACGGCGTGGGGGTCGGCATCACGGAGTTCTGCCCCTGGACCGTGCACCCCACCGTCGTCGCAGCGCAGGCGACCGCCAGTGCGACGAGCAACATGCTTCTCGATCTCATCAATACCAGCTCCCCGGCAGTTCACGCGGCCGTCCGTGCCGAATCTCTGCAATGCTCGCACCCGGAGCCGACCCCTGCAAGCATCCCGGTGCCGGACTCCATGCGGGGATGCCGCGACCCTTCTCGCGACATCCCCGGAGCAGATGGTGTCTGTCGGCCTCACACTCCCCAGTGCACGAGGTACCCCATACCGACTGCGCCTCCCTCGCACTCCGTCTCCGAAGCCCTTCGCGTGGCACCTTCTGGAGATAAGGAGTGACCGCTCGACGTCCTGATACATCGAGTGGAGAAATTTCCTCAGAGTCCGCTGCCGTGGCACTGGAACGGTGCGGCCAGGCCGGTGGACACGGATGCGGCGGCCAACGCGACGGCCGGAGCGACACCGGCCGCGAGCTGGTCATGCACGGCTCCGAGCAGCTCGCACGCCACGTCGTCGGCGACCACGACCGGGGCCGCGATGACGCAGCGCGTGCCCGCGTGCAGCCAGACCCTGGTCATGCCCAACGCCTCCTCGCCCCAGCGCACGGATGAGCGGCCGAGCTCGCAGGCCGAGAGCACCACGGTGTCGGGTGCGCGCGCGATGAGATCGACGTCGTAGCCGAACAGAGTGCCGTCGGCGAGCTCGAAGCCGGAGAACAGCGGGTTGTCGACCGCGTGACGTCCGTGCGCGGCGATGTGCAGGATGTCGACGTCTTCGGCGAGTGCGGTGACCGCGGAGACCCGGGCGTCGTCTCGCGTGAGCACCGTGGCGTCCTGCCACGCCGCCGCCGCTCGACGCACCTCCTCGTCGGCGCGAGCCACGCGCGGACCGGTGGCGAAGCCGGCGGTGACCGGCGCGCCCGTCGAGGGGGCCGGAGCGATGTCGCCGAGCCAGCGCGAGATCGACGTCGCGAGGGTGAACGGCGTCCCCGACATCCCCGGGAGCATCGCCCAGGGGACTCCCGCCAGAATGCCGGGAACCGTCAGCACCAGCCTCCGCGCTCCCCCCGCGGCCGCGCGCGCCGGGGCGAGGAGGGCGTCGTCGAGCACCCGCAGTCGCTCGTCGAGCGAGCGGGAGACGAGCGCCGCCATCGCACCGCCGCGGGTCAGCGCCGCGACGTCGAGATCGGCGCGGAGCCCGTCGAGCGCATCCTGGATGCGCGACCACGACAGCTCGACGATCGTGGCGCCGGAGTTCGTGACCACCACGCACAGCAGCTCGGTGCGTGTGTAGATGTAGGCCAGGATCGCGGTGTCGCCGTCGAGGGCGGAACGGGTCTCTCGCAGTCCGAGGCGTTCGCGGCTGCCACCGGCGCCGGTCGATGACCACTGCCGGTCGCGCACCCGGTCGCGCAGCTCGCGCACACGGGCGTCGGTCGTCCAGTCGGACCCGGCGAGGTCGGCGCGCAGCATCCGCAGCTCCGCCAGGTCGGCCGAGAGCCCGGCGTCGTGCGGCGGCCGCACCGGAGCCACCTGCTGGCTCAGATGCCGGGCGCGCTCCGACCACTCGAACACCACTTCCGGGTCGTGCGAGCGAGCAGCCGCGGCGAGGCCGGTGAACATCAGCTCGGTGCCGTGCATCGCGACGGATGCCTGAAGGTCGAGCGCGCCGAAGGACTGCTGCCAGGTGGTGAGCAGGTCGAGCCCCTCCGCAGCGGTGCGGCGGGCGTCGGCATCCCTGCCCCGGTCGGCGGCCCGCACGGCGCGCACCTCGTGGGCCCGCAGACGTAGGGGCATCGGGGCGTCGGGGGCGAGCCGCGGCATCCGTCCCCCGTCGGCGAGCCGCGCCGTGAGCGACAGGGCGGCGGCTTCGGTGCGGAATCCGCCGCGGGTGAGAGCGGCTGCGGTGCGGGTGAAATCGGCGGCGGCTGGCGGACGCGTCGGGTGGGCGCGCAGCCGGGCCTCGAGCCGCACGGCCTCTGCACGAGCCGCCCACCCTTCACTGCCGAGGGTGGCGAACCGGCGGGATGCGGTCGCGGCAGCACGTTCGGCTGCTGCGGCGTCGTGCCGCAGCAGTGACCGGGCGAGGTGGAACTCGGCCTCCCCCCGGGCCTGCCGCATCCGCTGCGCTCCGAACTGCGCAGCGACCGCACCCAGCAGCTCTTCGGCCTCGGTCGTGAGGCCGGCATCGCGCAGCACCTCGGCCCGGTCGAGATCGCTGATGGCGGCGGCGAGGTCGCTGGTCGCCGCGAGGGTGGGGCGAGAGCGCGTCATGAGGGCGAGAGCGGTGACGAGGTCGCCGCCGAGCAGGGCCGCATAGCCGAGGTTGTGGCGGGCTTCGGCGAGGGGCTCCTGTGCGTCGTGCGCCTCATAGGTCGCGATGGCCCGCTGCAGGTCGTCGGCGCAGCGGTCGAGATGGTGCCGTTGCATATCGACCATGGCCCGGCTCATGCGCAGATTCGCGCCCTCGATCGAGTCGTCGTCGAGGCCGTCGATCGCGGTGGTCAGCGACAACTCCGCCTCGTCGAGCCGCCCGCCGTGCATCAGCAGCGTGCCGAGCTGGCCGTGCGAGAGCGCGACGGTCTCGGCGCTGAGCCCCGGTCGCGACAGCGCTTCGCGGCAGAGCTGCTCGGCCGCGGCGGGCTGTCCGGTCTGCGCGAGCACGTACGCCATGGTGCCGTCGATGCGGGCGCGCAGATCCTGGTCGTCGGTGCGCGACGATGCGGCGGTGAGGGCGCGACGTGCCTGCGCGAACCGTCGGGAGTTGGCCGCGTCGACGCCGCGCCGATGCAGCACGTGCGCGGTCAGGGGCATCACACCAGAATGCCGGTCGGCGGGGCGTCAGGGAAGGCCCGCGGCGGCATCCGCGGCTTCGGATGGCTGGACGACGCCCGGATGGCTGACGATTCCGTCCCCTTCGGTCAGCCGTCCGGGCGTTCGTCAGCCACCCGAGCGCGCCTACCCCCGCTCGACCGGAGTCGGAAGCGTCTTCAGCACCGCCGCGACCGCCTTCGCCGCGGCGGCAGGAGTCGCCCCCTGCGTCGGGACAGTGCCGAGCTGGGCCGCGACCCGCCCCGCGACGTAAGGCGCCGAGAACGAGGTGCCGCTCCAGATCGCGAAGCCGCCCCGATAGTCGTCGGGATCGATCGTCTCGCGACGCAGTCCCTC
>NZ_JBEOUR010000025.1:0-40199 GCF_040302605.1 Microbacterium sp. NPDC097977 | reverse complement strand
GCTGGGCGGCGCGCTCGTGCTGCTGGCTGTCGGGTGGGCGCTCGCCGCGGCCGCGCGTGCGCGTGCGGCCGCCCAGGGCGGCGGATCGTGAGCGCGCGCGGGCGGCGACGAATGCTCGGCGGAGTCGCCGGCACCCTGCTGCTGATCGGGGTCGGCCTCACGCCACCCGCACAGGTGACGGACGCGGCCTTCACCGATCGCGAGTACTCCACCGCGACGTTCGGCGCCTTCACCGTTCCGGTGCCGACGATCACCTCGTGCACCACGGTGAACAACGGCCTCGGGATCTTCCAGAGCGTGACGCTCGTATGGACTTCTCCCTACCCCGCCACGGGGGTGAGCCTGACCCTGACGCAGGGGGCGACGACCGCGACGGTCCCCGCCGCGAACATCACGACCACCGGCCCGGCGGCCGGCGGCGTCTACACCCACACGGCGGTGCTCACTCAGGGCCTGCTGGCGAGCCTGCTGACGAATCTGCTGGGCAGCACCACGACCATGACGGCGCGCAACCTCCTCGTCGGCACGACCTGGGTATCGGCCGGGGCGACTCGACAGCTCGCGGTCGGTGCGCTGGGCGTCGGCTCCAGCTGCACCTGAGGCGCACGAGGATGCTCGCGCGCCAGGATGCTCGCGCGCCAGGATGCTCGTGCGGGAGGGGCGTCAGTCGGCGAGCGCCAGCGCGCGGAAGGCGTCGCGCTCGCGCAGGTGCTCACGACGGCTGGCGGCGGCGGCGGCCGCGGCTTCGGCGATCCGGGGCGGCACCTGCATGCCGGTGGTCCGTCGGTAGAGCTCGTCGATGAGGTCGGTGGCGAGACCGACGAGCTTCGCGATCTCGCGGTCGTCGCGGTCGATCCAGACGCACCGCGGCTCGTCGTGGATCGGAGCGAAGTCGACGTGCTCCTCCCAGACGAAGAGCGTGCGCTCGGCGCCGAGCACGTGCTGCTGCCACCAGATCTGGCGCAGGTACGTGCGGGGGATGCCGCGGAAGGCCTTGTTGGTCGTCTTGATCTCGGCGAGCTCGATGCGGCCGTCGGCATCGACGGCGATGCCGTCGGGGGTCGCCAGATGGCGGTGCTCGACCTCGGCGCGGAACAGGGCCGACGAGGGGAGGATGCCGTGCGTCGCCGCCACCCACGCGGCGATCTCGGGCTCTCGGCGTCGGCCGTGATCGGTGTAGGCGTTGCCGCCGAAGCGGGGGCCGCCGCCGAGCTTGGAGTCGGCAGCGCGGGTGATCGAACGCTCGCTGGTGAGTCCTGCGACATCCGTCGCGGTGATGCCGCGCGAGCGGGCTCGCATCCAGGCCACACGGTCACGGGAGTCCGCGACGATGCGTGCGCGGAGTTCGGGAGTCACCTCTCGACCCTAACCCCGCCCGGGGACTCTGCGTCCCTTCACACGCCGCTCCGCCGCAGGTGCGGTGGTCAGGCGGGGGTGGGCCAGTCGGCGGGGCCGGACGACCCCGCCGGGTACTCGTCGAGCGGCACCTCGTCGCGCCGCCACGCGTCGAGGATGGGGGCGACGATCCGCCAGCACTCCTCGGCGGCGTCGCCGCGGACGGCGAGCAGCGGGTCGCCGTCGAGGACCCCCGACAGCACCTCGGCATAGGCCTTGAGAGCGCCCTCGCCGAGTTCGGCCGACAGGGCGGCGCGCTCCAGCTCGAACGGGTCGTCCGCCGCGTTGAGATTCAGCTCGAGGGAGATCCGATCGGGGCCGAGCGAGAACCGCAGCACGGCTCCGTCGGACGAACCGGTGAGCCCGGTCGGCAGATGCCGCACGGGCCGGAAGCGCACGACGATCTCGGTCGCCGGCGTGCCGAGTGCCTTGCCGGATCGCAGCCGGAACGGCGTTCCCGCCCAGCGGGCGTTGCGCACCTCGAAGGTCGCCTCCGCCAGAGTCTCCGTGCGGCGGTCGGCATCCACCCCCGGTTCGTCGACGTAGGAGGGCTTCTGCGCACCGCCGACCGATCCCGCGGTGTACCGGGCCCGACGCGAGGAGGCCACCGGGTCGTCGTCCCACACGGTGGTGGCGCGGAGGACGGCGCTCGTCGCGGCGCGGAAGTCGACCTCGTCGAGCGTGGCGGGCTCCTCCATAGCGAGCACCGCGAGCACCTGCAGGAGGTGACTCTGGATCATGTCGACCAGCGCTCCGGCCGCGTCGTAGTAGCCGGCGCGCCCCTCGAGCGCGAGCGCCTCGTCGTACACGATGTCGACGGATGCGATGCTGTCGGCCGACCACAGCGGCTCCAGGATGCGGTTCGCGAAGCGCGCACCGAGCAGGTTGAGCGTGGTCGAGCGTCCGAGGAAGTGGTCGACCCGATAGATCTGTCCCTCGGGGACCAGGGCGGTGAGGGTGCGGTTGAGGGCGCGGGCACTCGCCTCATCGGTGCCGAAGGGCTTCTCCATGACGAGCATCGCCCCCTCCGGCAGCATCTCGGAGGTGAGGGCGCCGATGGAGGCCTCGGCCACCGACGGCGGCACGGCGAAGTAGAGGGCGACCTGTCCGGTGCAGCCCTCGAGCAGCGCGCGCAGGTCATCCGCCTCGGTGATGTCGGTGCGTACGTAGGTCACGTCGACGCGGGAAGCGGCGTCTGCGGCATCCATCGAGGCGAAGGCCTTCTTCACCACCGTCTCGAGGTCGGCGTCGGTCCAGTCCGCGCGGTCGGCCCCCACGATGCGCACCGCACGGGACGGCTCCCGCGTCAGCAGTTGCCCCAGTGCGGGAAGGAGGAGCCGGGAGGTGAGGTCGCCCCCGGCACCGAAGATCACGAGCGTCGTCGCAGCGGCCATGGTCCCACCGTAACCGGTCCGACCCACAGACTGTCGTGCCAGAATCGGGCGATGCCCGCTCCCATCGAGGACTATGCCCTGCTCAGCGACTGCCGCACCGGCGCGCTCGTCTCGCGCGAGGGCAGCATCGACTGGCTCGGTCTGCCCCGGTTCGACGCCCCCTCGCTGTTCGGGGCGCTGCTGGGCGAGCCGCGCAACGGATGCTGGGGCCTGCGCCCCACCGAGGCGACGGCCACCTCGCAGCGTCACTACGTCTCGGACACGTTCCTCCTCGTGACCCGGTGGGAGACGGCCGACGGCGTCGCCGAGGTGCAGGAGTTCATGCCCCTGCATCCGACGCGCAGCGACGTGGTGCGACGGATCGTCGGCATCGCAGGTCGGGTCGAGTTCGCCACCGAGCTCCGGCTGCACTTCGACTATTCGCGTCGGCTGCCCTGGGTGCGGCAGGTGGGATCGGTCGAGGACCCCGCGCTCCACGCGACTGCGGGACCGGAGGCGGTGATCGTCCGCGGGGTGCGTCTCGTCGCCGAGGATCATGTGCACAGGGCGACGTTCACGGTCGCGGCCGACGAGGTCGTCGACCTCACGCTCAGCTGGTTCCCCTCGCACGAGCATCCGCCGAAGCCGCTCGATGTCGACGAGGCGATGGCCGCCACGCGGTCCTGGTGGCAGGGATGGGCGAGCGGCATCGAGCACGAGGGTCCGTATCGCGACGAGGTCGTCCGCTCGCTGCTCGTGCTGCGGGCGCTGACGAACAAGGACACCGGGGGCATCGTCGCCGCGGCCACCACATCGCTTCCCGAGGAGTTCGGCGGCGCGCGCAACTGGGACTACCGCTTCGTCTGGCTGCGGGATGCCGCGCTGACGCTCGAGGCCCTCATCGCGCACGGGTTCCTCACCGAGGCGCACCACTGGCGGCGATGGCTGCTGCGCGCTGTCGCGGGGGAGCCGAGCGAGGTGCAGATCATGTACGG
The DNA here is from genome assembly GCF_040302605.1 of Microbacterium sp. NPDC097977. Lineage (NCBI taxonomy): Bacteria > Bacillati > Actinomycetota > Actinomycetes > Micrococcales > Microbacteriaceae > Microbacterium > Microbacterium sp. NPDC097977. The sequence continues at coordinate 36,436 of NZ_JBEOUR010000025.1, read as the reverse complement.
GATCGCCGGGGAGAGGGACCTCGTCGAGCGCGAGCTGTCGAGCCTGCCCGGATACGACGGCGCGGCGCCGGTGCGCATCGGCAACGGCGCGGTCGACCAGTACCAGGGCGATGTGATCGGCGAGGTGCTGGTCGCGCTCGAGTGCGCGCGGATCGCGGGTCTCGAGGAGGGCGACTTCTCATGGCCGCTGCAGCGCGCCCTCATCGAGCAGGTGATCGCCTCGATCTCGCGCCGCGACAACGGCATCTGGGAGATCCGCGGCGAACCGCAGTGGTTCACCCATTCCCGGGTCATGATGTGGGCGGCTCTCGACCGCGGCGTCCGCGCCGTGCAGGAACAGGGCCTTACCGGTGATGCCGGTCGATGGGCCGAGGTGCGCGACGGGCTGCGTCGCGAGATCGACGAGCGCGGGGTGGACGCCGAGCACGGGTACTTCACGCAGCACTACGGGTCCACCGAGGTCGACGCGTCCCTGCTCGTGCTCCCGCAGGTCGGGTACTGCGCGCCGGATGACCCGCGGATGCTGCGCACCGTGGAGCAGATCGAGAGCACGCTGCTCACCGACGGGTTCGTCCGCCGCTACCGCACCGAATCGGGTGTCGACGGGCTGGAGGGGGGAGAGCATCCCTTCATCGCCTGCAGCTTCTGGCTCGTCGAGCAGTACGCGAGCAGCGATCGCCCGGGCGACGCCCGAGACCTCATGGAGCGGCTGGTCGCGATGGCGAACGATCTCGGTCTGCTGTCGGAGGAGTACGACGTCGCGAACGCGCGGCAGGCGGGCAACACTCCGCAGGCGCTCTCCCACCTGAGCCTCATCCGTGCGGCGGACGCCCTCGCCGGGCACGGCGGGCGTTCTGCCCATCGACGCTGATCCTCCTGATTTGGGGAGGCGGCGGGGGTGGGGTACAGTGGGATCAACCGAAGACCGCTGGTCATCGTCGAGCGTGTGAACGCGAGTCGATCGAAGCTCTGCTCAGCAGGGGCCCGCGCAGGACACGAACTTCTCAAAGCTCCGTGCGCTTGCGCCGGAGCTTTTCTGTTGCATGCGGTCGGAGTCGGCGCCCCACCACCGTGCGGCGCCTCGTACACACCAAGGAGTGACCATGGCGCAGAAGGATGCATCGGTCGCCGAGCTCACGAAGTCATTCGAGAACTCGTCCGCCGTTCTGCTGACCGAGTACCGCGGTCTGACGGTTGCCCAGCTCAAGGAGCTGCGCAACAGCATCCGTCAGGACGCTGAGTACGCCGTGGTGAAGAACACGCTGACCAAGATCGCCGCCAACAAGGCTGGCATCACCGCGCTGGACGACGACCTCAAGGGTCCGTCGGCCGTCGCGTTCGTGCACGGTGACTTCGTCGCCACTGCCAAGGCTCTTCGTGACTTCGCCAAGGCCAACCCGCTTCTCGTGATCAAGGCCGGCATCTTCGAGGGCAACGCCCTCTCTGCCGACGAGGTCAACAAGTACGCCGCGCTCGAGAGCCGTGAGGCTCTGCTGGCGAAGGCTGCGGGCATGATGAAGGCGACGATGGGCAAGGCTGCCGCGACCATCGACGCGCTTCGCGAAAAGCTGGAGACCGCAGAGGCCGCGTAAGCGTCCGGCGATCTCGTCTACAAACCCCATCTATCTAGGAGATACATCATGGCTAAGCTCACCACTGAGGAGCTGCTCGAGCAGTTCGCCGGCCTGACCCTCGTCGAGCTCAACGACTTCGTGAAGGCGTTCGAGGAGAAGTTCGAGGTCACCGCTGCTGCACCCGTCGCCGTTGCCGGCGCTGGTGGAGGGGCCGCAGAAGAGGTCGAGGAGAAGGATTCCTTCGACGTCATCCTCGAGTCTGCCGGCGACAAGAAGATCCAGGTCATCAAGACCGTCCGCGAGCTCACCTCGCTCGGTCTCGGCGAGGCCAAGGCCGTCGTCGACGGTGCTCCCAAGGCCGTGCTCGAGGGCGCGAACAAGGAAGCAGCCGAGAAGGCCAAGGAGGCCCTCGAGGCCGCCGGCGCCACCGTCACCCTCAAGTAATCCGCTCCGGGTCGCGGCTTCTGCGCCGCGACCCGGATGGATTCTTCATGAAAGCCCCGGGTCGCCCCGGGGCTTTCGTGCGTCCGGGGCGTGCGCCTCAGCGTCGGCTGGCGGTGGAGCTGCGCACGACCAGGGCGGATGCCGTCACGGTGCGTTCCCGGGGTGCATCCGGATGATCGATCTGCCGCTGCAGCAGCCGCACCGCCTCGTGCCCCTGCTCGCGGGGCGACTGCTTGATGGTGGTGAGGGCGAACATCTCGGCGTGCTGGTGGTCGTCGACGCCGACGATGCTGAGCTCTGTGGGTACCGCGATGCCCAGGCGCCGCGCGCCGATCATGGCCCCGATCGCGGTCTCGTCGCACACCCCCACGATCGCGGTCGGGCGTCCCCGACGGTCGCCGAGCAGCTCGACGGCGGCCGCGTACCCGCCGGGCATGGTCGGCGGTGAATCCGCGATCCGCGCGATCGACTCGAGGCCGGCGGCGGCCAGGGCCTCGAGATACCCCTCGACGCGCTGGGCGTCGCCGAAGCTGAGGTCGTCGGATTCGCTCGCGCCGCCGACGAAGGCGATGTCGGAGTGTCCCAGCTCGATCAGGTGCTCGGTGGCGATGCGCGCCGCGCCCACGTCGTCGATCGACACGGCACTGGACCCCTCGCTGTAGGGGCCGACGCTGACGAGGGGGCGGTCCGATCGGCGCAGCCGATCGAGTTCATGGGCGCTCGGCTGGATGCCGACAGCGATGATGCCGTCGAAGCGGCGCCCCGGCAGCACGGAGTCGAACAGCCGCTCCCTGGTCGCGGTGCCCTCCGGCATCCCGTACAGGGCGAGCTCGTAGTCGAGCGCGAACAGCGACTCCTGGATGCCGGCGAGCAGCTCGGAGAAGAACCAGCGGTCGACCGGCGGTGTGATCACGCCCACGGTCTGCGTGCGCCCGGTGGCGAGGCTGGTCGCCGAGGGGTGCGCGACGTAGGCGAGTGCGGCGGCGGCCTCGGCGACCCGGCGGCGCGTGTCGTCCGACACGTAGCCGCGGCCGCTGAGCGCGCGACTGGCCGTCGCCTTCGATACGCCCGCACGCGCCGCGACGTCCGCGATCGTGCTCATGTGGTCCTCCTCGACCATGCGGCGGCCATCGGCCCCTCCGCCGCCGTTGTCAGCGTAACGGCTGACCCCGTAAAAGGGAACCGGTTCCAGGTCGCTATGGAGGGAGCGCTCCCACGCGAGGCTCCGCGCGCGGGCGAATGGTTGCGAGCTTGTGATGTTCTCGTGTTGTGTCCGGTTGTCGCGCCCCGGTAGGTTGGCCTGGAATCGGTTCCCGATTCCGCGCCAGGGGCGGCGCGGAATCAGCTCGGGACCGTGAAACTCGAAGAGGAGAATTCACATGGGTCTGTCACAGCGTTCTCGGCGTTACGCGCCAATCGCTCTGCTCGGAGTCGCAGGCATCGCGCTCGCCGGTTGTGGTGCTCCCGGCGGTGCGGCCGGCGGTGGCGGAGGGGGCGGCGGCGACAACACCGTCACCATCTACGGAACGATCGTCGAGGGTGAGGCGGAACTCCTCGCGCAGTCGTGGGCGGACTTCGAGAAGGAGAACGACATCACGATCAAGTACGAGGGAAGCCAGGACTTCGAGACGCAGCTCGGCACCCGCGCACAGGGTGGGAACCCGCCGGACATCGCGATCTTCCCGCAGCCGGGTCTGTTCGCGGACTACGCGTCGCGCGACCTGCTGAAGCCGGCTCCGGATGCCGTCAAGAAGAACGCCGAAGAGGGGTGGACCCAGGGCTGGATCGACTTCGGCACCTACGACGGCACCTTCTACGGCGCTCCGCTGATGGCGAGCGTCAAGGGATGGATCTGGTACTCGCCCACCAAGTTCGCCGAGTGGGGCGTCGAAGAGCCCACGACCTGGGACGAGCTGATGACGCTCACCCAGACGATCAAGGACAAGAGCGGCGGAGCGCCGTGGTGCGCCGGCTTCGAGTCGGGCGTCGCGACCGGCTGGCCCGGCACCGACTGGATCGAAGACCTCGTGCTCCGCAACGCGGGCCCCGACGTCTACGACCAGTGGGTCAAGAACGAGATCCCGTTCACCGACCCGCAGATCAAGGACGCCTTCGACACGGCCGGCGAGATCCTGCTCAACCCGGAGTACGTCAACGCCAGCTTCGGTGACGTGCGTTCGATCAACTCGACCGCCTTCGGCGACGTGGCGGGCAAGGTCGCCAGCGGCGAGTGCGCGCTGACCCACCAGGCGTCGTTCCTCTCGGGCTTCTTCCCCGAGGGCACCAACTTCGCCGAGGACGGCGACGTTTGGGCGTTCCTGACGCCGAGCTCGAGCCCGGACGAGACGCTCATCACCGGTGGTGGCGAGATCGTCGGCGCGTTCAGCGACGACGAGGCGACGCAGAAGGTGCTGGAGTACCTGTCCAGCCCCGAGTGGGCGGACAGCCGCCTCGCCCTCGGCGGCGTGACCTCGGCAAACAAGGGTGTCAACCTCGACGTGGTCGAGGACCCGATCCTGCAGGAGTCGATCAAGCTCCTCCAGGACGACTCGGTGACGTTCCGCTTCGACGGATCCGACCAGATGCCGGGTGCGGTCGGTTCGGGAACGTTCTGGAAGGGGATCGTAGCCTGGGTCAACGGCACCTCCACGGATGATGTCCTGACGCAGATCCAGACCGGCTGGCCCTCCAGCTGATCGGATGAGGAGGGCCGCCCCGAGGGGCGGCCCTCCTTCTCACACCCGGCCTGAGCGGTGTCGCTCGGGCCGCTCGATCTGCTCCGTCTCTGCAAAGGGGAATCCGTGAACGCGACTGTGTTCTTCCAATGGATCGGCACGTTGCCGCCGATCCTCCAGGCCGTCGCCGTGGTCATCGCCTTCGCGGTGGTCGTGGTGGTCATCCTGCTTCTCGTCGACATCGCCCCCCGCAAGGGAGCGCTCTACACCGGCATCCGCCTCGCGATGTGCCTGCTCATCCCGCTCGCGGTGATGTTCTTCTTCAACTCCTACTACTGGGCGATGGGAGTCGCCGTCGCCGTCGGCGCACTGTTCTTCTTCCTCGACTACCGCTCCCGCGACGGCGCGGGATACCTGATCCAGCTGGTCGCGTTCATGGCACCGGCGATGCTGCTGCTGCTGGCGGGCCTGATCCTGCCGTCGATCCAGACGGTCTACGCGTCGTTCTGGAACTCGACGGGCAGTGACTTCGTCGGCTTCTCGAACTACCTCTGGATCTTCACCCAGTCCGACGGCGTCTCGTCGGTCGTCAACACGATCGTCTGGGTGCTGCTCGTCCCGACGCTCTCCACCCTCATCGGCCTCGCCTACGCCGTCTTCATCGACAAGACCCGCGGCGAGAAGGTCTACAAGCTGCTGGTGTTCATGCCGATGGCGATCTCGTTCGTCGGCGCCAGCATCATCTGGCGCTTCGTCTACGCCTACCGCGGCGGCGAGTTCGAGCAGATCGGTCTCCTCAACCAGATCCTGGTCTGGTTCGGCGGCGAGCCGCAGCAGTTCCTGCTGAACGGACCCTGGAACAACCTCGCTCTCATCGTGGTGCTGATCTGGGTGCAGACCGGTTTCGCGATGGTCGTGCTGTCGGCGTCCATCAAGGGCGTGCCGCAGGAGCTGCTCGAAGCGGCCGAGCTCGACGGCGCGAACGCCTGGGAGCGCTTCTGGTCGGTCACGATCCCGTCGATCCGACCGGCACTCATCGTCGTGCTGACCACGATCTCGATCGCCTCGCTGAAGGTCTTCGACATCGTGCGCACCATGACCGGTGGAAACTACGGCACGTCGGTGCTCGCGAACGAGATGTACACCCAGTTCTCGAAGTTCGAGGCGGGACGCAGCGCTGCGCTCTCCGTCATCCTGTTCATCCTGGTGCTGCCGATCGTCATCTACAACGCGCGCCAGATCAAGAAGCAGCGGGAGATCCGATGACCGACACAGTGAAGTCAGAGACCCCCGCCAGCACGAGGGCGATCACCACCGGGGGCAGGTTCGAAGCCTCGGCCGGACGAGCGCGCAAGCGTCTCAGCCGACCCTGGGCGACCGTCGCATCGATCGTCATCGCCGTCCTCTGGACGATCCCGACGGTCGGCCTGTTCATATCGTCGTTCCGCGAACGCGAGGCGATCGAGACAACCGGCTGGTGGACCTTCTTCACCAACCCGCAGCTGACCCTGGACAACTACGCGGCCGTGCTGCAGTCCGGCACCACACAGCTGACGATCCTGGAGTCCTTCTTCAACTCGATCGTGATCACCATCCCGGCCACGATCATCCCGCTGATGATCGCGGCCATGGCGGCGTACGCCTTCTCGTGGATCGAGTTCAAGGGACGCAACGCGCTGTTCATCTTCGTGTTCGCCCTCCAGATCGTGCCGATCCAGATGGCGCTGGTCCCGCTGCTGTCGTCGTTCTCGCGGGGCATCAACCTCTTCGGGGTGCAGGTGACGCTGGGGCTCGATGTCGCGGGCGGGTATGCGCAGGTCTGGTTCGCCCACACCATGTTCGCGCTGCCCCTGGCGATCTATCTGCTGCACAACTTCATGTCGGAGATCCCGGGCGAGATCATCGAGGCCGCGCGCGTCGACGGTGCATCGCGCGGACAGATCTTCTTCCGCGTGGTGCTGCCGCTCACGATGCCGGCGATCGCGTCGGTCGCGATCTTCCAGTTCCTCTGGGTCTGGAACGACCTGATCGTCGCCCTGGTGTTCGCCGACGGCGCCGCCTCGCCGATCACGAAGGTGCTCGCCGAGATCACCGGTCGCGGCGAGGGCTGGTACCTGCTCACCGCCGGGGCGTTCGTGTCGATCATCGTTCCGCTGATCGTGTTCTTCTCGCTGCAGCGGTTCTTCGTCCGCGGACTCCTGGCCGGGTCCACGAAGGGCTGATTCCGGCAGGTTACGGAAGCGGATGACACGATGCCGCGATCGGGTGACATACAGTCCCGGTCGCGGCATCGTCGCACGTACGCTGTGAACATGAAGTACGCAGACTCCATCGTCGACCTCGTCGGCGACACGCCCCTCGTGAAGCTCCGGCATGTCACCGAGGGCGTGGAGTGCACCGTGCTCGTGAAGCTCGAGTACCTGAACCCGGGAGGGTCGGCGAAGGACCGCATCGCCTCGCGCATCATCGACGCGGCCGAGGCCTCGGGAGAACTGAAGCCCGGCGGCACGATCGTCGAGCCGACGAGCGGCAACACCGGCGTGGGCCTCGCCCTCGTGGCGCAGCAGCGCGGCTACACCTGCGTCTTCGTGCTGCCCGACAAGGTCGGCGAGGACAAGATCGACGTGCTGCGCGCCTACGGCGCGCAGGTCGTCGTCACCCCCACGTCGGTCGCCGCCGACAGCCCGGAGTCGTATTACAGCGTGAGCGATCGACTCGCCCGCGAGATCCCCGGCGCCTTCAAGCCCAATCAGTACGAGAACCCGAACGGCCCCCGCAGCCACTACGAGACCACGGGCCCCGAGATCTGGCGCGACACCGACGGGCGGATCACGCACTTCGTCGCCGGCGTCGGCACTGGGGGCACCATCACCGGCACCGGCCGCTACCTGCGCGAGGTGTCGGACGACCGCGTGCGCATCGTGGGCATCGACCCCGAGGGCAGCGTGTACAGCGGGGGGACGGGACGCCCGTACCTGGTCGAGGGCGTGGGCGAGGACATCTGGCCCGGCGCCTACGATCCGAGTGTGCCCCATGAGATCGTCGCGGTCGGCGACGCCGAATCGTTCGCGATGACCCGGCGGCTCGCCCGCGAGGAGGGGATCCTCGTCGGAGGATCCAGCGGGATGGCCGTCGTCGGAGCGCTGCGGATCGCACGCGAGCTGCCGGCCGACGCGATCATGGTGGTGCTGCTGCCCGACGGCGGGCGCGGCTACCTCGGCAAGATCTTCAACGACGGCTGGATGCGGTCGTACGGCTTCAGCGAGGTGGAGGAGGGGGAGACCGTCGCCGACGTGCTGGCGACCCGTTCCTCCCGGCGCGGCGAGGGGATCCCCGACCTCGTGCACGCGCATCCCACCGACACGGTGCTCGAGGCCATCGGCATGATGACCGAGTACGACGTGTCGCAGCTCGTGGTGCTGAGCGCCGAGCCGCCCGTCATGATGGGCGAGGTCGTCGGCACGGTCGACGAGAAGGGGCTGCTCGACCTGCTGTTCCGCGGAGACGCGAAGCCGGCCGACGCGGTCGGCCAGCACGTGGGGGAGAGGCTGCCGCTCATCGGCATCCACGCGCCCCTCGCGCAGGCGCGTGCCGCGCTCGCCGATGTCGACGCGCTGCTGGTGACCGCCGACGGCAAGCCCCACACCGTGCTCACCCGCCAGGATCTGCTCTCGTACATCTCGCGGTGAGTCGCGGGCGACCCCGGGCGTAACAGGAGCGGATGCCGTCACCCGGCCGGACGTAGGGTGGAGGGCATGTCAGAGCATGCCTTCGCCACCCGAGCCATCCACGCAGGTCAGGCGCCCGACCCCACCACCGGGTCGATCATCCCGCCCATCTACCAGGCCTCCACCCATGTGCAGGACGGCATCGGCGGGTTCCGCGGCGGCTACGAGTACAACCGTGCGGGCAACCCCACCCGCTCATCGCTCGAGACGCAGCTCGCCGCCCTCGAGGGCGGAACGACCGCGCTGTCGTTCGCCTCGGGGCTCGCGGCCGAGGACGCGCTGCTGCGCGGCATCCTCAGGCCCGGGGACCACGTCGTTCTCGGCAACGACGTCTACGGCGGCACATATCGCCTGTTCACGCGGGTGTTCGCGAACTGGGGCGTCGAGACGACGACGGTGGAGATGTCCGACGCCGATGAGCTGCGTGCGGCGATCCGCCCGGAGACGAAGATCGTCTGGGTCGAGACGCCCAGCAACCCGCTGCTCAAGATCGTCGACATCGCGGCCGTCTCCGAGATCGCGCACGCGGCCGGTGCGATCGCCGTCGTCGACAACACCTTCGCCTCGCCGGCGCTGCAGCAGCCGCTCTCGCTCGGTGCGGATCTGGTCGTGCACTCCACCACGAAGTATCTCGGCGGGCATTCCGACGTCCTCGGCGGAGCGGTGGTGTTCGGCGACGACCGCTTCGTCGAGCAGGTCACGTTCCAGCAGTTCGCCGTCGGCGCGGTGTCGGCGCCCTTCGACGCCTGGCTCACGACGCGCGGCATCAAGACGCTCGCGGTGCGCGTGCGACAGCACTCCGAGAACGCGCAGGCGATCGCCGAGTGGGCGACCGGACGCTCGGAGTTCGCGACCGTCTACTACCCGGGACTCGACTCGCATCCCGGCCATGACATCGCGGCGGCCCAGATGAGCCGGTTCGGCGGGATGCTGTCGCTCGGCCTCTCGGCCGGAGCCGGCGCGGCGAAGGCGTTCGCCGAGTCGACCGAGCTCTTCCAGCTCGCGGAATCGCTCGGCGGCGTCGAGTCGCTGATCGGGTATCCGCCGGACATGACGCACGCCTCGGTGCGCGGCACCGCTCTCGCCGTGCCGGAGAACGTCGTCAGGCTGTCGGTGGGGATCGAGGGCGTCGACGACCTCATCGCCGATCTCGAGCAGGGCCTCGCCCGACTCTGAGGTCGACCGGTCGGCGGCACGCGCCGCCCCATATCTGCAGGTCCCGAAGACGGATGCAGGCGGGAACCCCCGGGGTTTTCGCCCTGCATCCGTCTTCTCGGCATGCGGATGCGCGCGAGCGGGGAGGTAGCATGGAGGCTCGCCCGGATCGAATCGTTTCGAGATTCCTCGACGATCCGACCGCCCTGCGACTCGATCCCCTCCCCTCGACATCCCGGAAGGACCGTCGTGCCCGACGCTCCACGCACAGACTCCATTCCCACGACGCCCGACGTCGAGCGGACTGCCACCGGTAGCATCCGCGTCCCGTCCGCCACCGGCGCGATCCGCACGCTGGGCTCGAATCCCGCCACCGCACCGATCATGCTGCACCCCGGCGACTCGCTCTCGAACGGTCGTCGCGCGCTGTACATCGTGCTGCTCGGCGCACTCACCGCTCTCGGTCCGTTCACGATCGACCTGTACCTGCCCGCGTTCCCCGTGCTCGAGCAGGACTTCGAGACCACCGCGGCGGCGATCCAGCTCACCCTCACCGGGACGATGATCGGCTTCGCGCTCGGTCAGCTCGTGGTCGGACCGCTGAGCGACAAGGTCGGTCGGCGGGTGCCGCTGATCGCCGTGACGGCGCTGCACGTGCTCGCGAGCGCCGCAGCCGCCTACGCCCCCACTCTTCCGCTGCTCAGCGGCGCCCGCGTGCTGATGGGCGTGGGTGCCGCGGCCGGCGGCGTCGTCGCCATGGCGATCGTGCGCGACCTGTTCGGCGGGCGTCGTCTGGTCGTGATGCTCTCGCGGCTCGCCCTCGTCTCAGGGGTCGCCCCGGTCGCCGCGCCGCTGATCGGCTCGTGGCTGCTCACGCTCATGCCCTGGCGCGGGATCTTCGTCGTGCTCGCGCTCTACGGCGTGGTGATGCTCGTCTCGACCGCGCTGTTCGTGCCCGAGACGCTGCCGGCCGCCCGGCGTCAGGAGAAGGGCGGCGCCACGGTGCTGCAGCGCTACCGCTCGGTGTTCTCCGACCGCGTCTTCATCGGCGTGCTCATCATCGGCGGCATGACCTTCTCGGGGCTGTTCTCGTACCTGTCCGCGTCGCCGTTCCTGTTCCAGCAGACGCACGGTCTCGACGCGCAGCAGTACGGGCTCCTCTTCGCGGTGAACTCGCTGGGCGTCGTCGCCGGTGTGCAGACCGCCTCGCGGCTCGCCGCGCGGTTCGGTCCGCAGTGGGTGATGGCCTACTCGACCGCCGTGCTGCTGATCGCGGGCGCGGCGATCATCGTCACCGATCAGCTCGGCCTCGGGCTGTGGGGCACGGTCATCCCGCTCTTCGCCTTCATGACCGCCTGCGGATTCACCTTCCCGAACGTGCAGGTGCTGGCCCTCGACCGGCACGGCAAGGCGGCGGGCACCGCGGCCTCGGTGATCGGGGCCACCAACTTCGGTGTCGCGGGGCTCATCTCCCCGATCGTGGGGTGGATCTCGCAGGGTGCGGGGATCACCGCCACCACGATGGCCTCGGTCATGGTCGGCTGCGCGGCGATCGGCGTGCTGTCGCTGTGGCTCATCGTGCGTCCGCGCACCGTGGGGATGCTCGCCCCCTGACCGCTCGGCGCCAGACGACTCGGCCCAGCGTCCCGAACGCCCAGGCTCCGACCGGCAGAATGGTCGGATGAGAACACGTGCGCTGCTGTGGTGGGGAATCGGGATGCTCGCTGCGGCGACGCTCCTCGGGGCGGCCATCGTCTTCGGGTACACCGAGCCGCCCGGGTTCGACGTCTGGTGGAACCGGGAGGTCGTCGAGAACCGCGCCGACTGGATGCTGTCGTTCGCCCTGACCCTCGATCACATCGGCGGCGGCTGGGTGGCGATCCTCGTCGTGCCGCTGCTCGTGATCCTCGCGCTGCTCATCGCGCGGCGATGGCAGGCGGCCGTCTTCGCCGCCATCGCCTTCCTCGCGAGCGCGGGAGCCGTGCAGCTGCTCAAGCAGCTCTTCGGTCGCGCCCGCCCGGAGGACATGATCGTCGCGAGCGACTTCGGGTCCTTCCCGTCGGGGCACACCGCGAACGCGGCGACGATCGCCGTGGTGCTCTGGCTGGTGTTCCCGCGTCTGTGGACGGCGATCCTCGGGATCGCCTGGATCGTCCTGATGGCGATCTCGCGCACGCTGCTGTCGGTGCACTGGGCGACCGACACGCTGGGCGGAGCGCTGCTCGGGGCCGGTGTCGTCCTGGTGCTCGGCGCGCTGCTCCTGCCGTGGGTGCGGCGGGACTCGCGGCGAGAGCCGGGGCCCGCGCCGATAGGCTGAGCGCACACCCCATCTCATCGAGGAGCCGTCGTGTCCCGCATCCGTCCGTACCGTCCGTCCGACCGCGCCGCACTGTACGAGATCTGCACGAGGACCGCGGATGCCGGCGCCGACGCCACGGGCATCCTCTCGGACGACGCGCTCTGGGGTGACCTCTTCGCCGTGCCCTACGTGGAGCGGCATCCGGATCTCGCATGGGTGGTCGAGGCCGATGACGGCCGGGCGATCGGGTACATCGTCGCGACCGACGATACCGAGGCGTTCGCGACCTGGTTCCGTGACGAGTGGTGGCCGGCCCTGCAGGGGCGCTACCCCCGCGCCGAGACCCCGACGACCCGCGAGGAGCGGATGATCGAGCACGGCTACACCCAGGCGCCCGGACGCGACGCCCACTCCGCGGAGTACCCCGCGCACCTGCACATCGACCTGCTTCCGGAGACGCAGGGGCAGGGACTCGGTCGGCAGCTGATCCGGACCCTGTTCGCCGAGCTCACCCGGCGCGGGGTGCGCGGACTGCACCTGGGCATGGACCCGAACAACACCGGCGCCGCGGCGTTCTACGAGCGCCTCGGCATGACGCCGTTGCCCGCGGAGGCCGGCGGCCAGAGCTACGGCGTGCGCTTCTGACCTGACCGCGGCGTGGCGGGGCGGCGGGACTCCGGTGCTCGCTGCGCTCGCTCCTCCCCGAATCCCCAACGCTCGATAAAAAGCACGAAGGGCCCCCGCTGGCGCGGAGACCCTTCGTGCTTTTTGGCGGTGACGGCGGGATTCGAACCCGCGGTTGCTTGCACAACACACGCTTTCCAAGCGTGCTCCTTCGGCCGCTCGGACACGTCACCAGGAACAACCTGAACAGTCTAGCCGATCGGACGGAGGGGCCATGACCAGGCGGGCGCGGAGGGGACGCCCACGCCTGGTCGCGGTTCGGATGTACCGGAATGCGATCGTGCGAGCCGTTGCATCCGGGCTACGCGGTTCCTATCCTCGAATGAGGACGTTATGCTGTCAGGCGTACGTGTCAGTTCATGGAAGGACCTCGATGACGACCGTCGGTTCGACACCCCTGATCAGCACCTCTGTACGCTCCGCGATGCGGGCGGCGCATGCGCGAGCCCTCGCGGAGATGGGGGCGCGCGGTCTCGGTCGCGTCAGATTCGGGTGGCGGGATCGCTCCATCGGCTCGGTCGTCGAGCACGCCGGGGCGCAGGTGTGGCTGCGGGTGGTCCGCTCCCGTCGTGCGCAGGCGGGCGGCGACTGGTGGACCGGCAATGTCGACGCGTCGACGCTCGTCGGCATCCCCAAGCCCAGGGTGCTCGACGTACGGGCCTGGGAGGATGCCTCCCTCGTCTACCGAGCAGAGCTCATGAGCCTGCTGCCGGGCCGGGCCTGCGCATCGACGGCGGTGCTCGAGCGGGTGCCGCGGCTGGGTGACTCGTGGTGGGAGGCGCTCGTCCAGAGCCTCGGCACGGTGTCACAGGCGACGACGGAGCGCAGAGTGCTCGACCCCGAGACCGTGCAGCGCCGCGTCTCGGTGTTCTTCGGCATCGATCTCGACGTCGACCCGAGCGCCTGGGTGCCCGGGCACGGAGACCTGCACTGGAACAACCTGCACTGCGATCCGTTCGCCATCGCCGACTGGGAGGCGTGGGGGCTCGCACCTCGGGGATACGACGCGGCGTTCCTGCTGGGGCATTCGCTCGGTGTGCCGCGCATCGCCGAACGGATCTCCCGCCTCTTCCGCGCCGACCTCGAGTCCGAGGGCGGTGTCGTCTCGCAGCTGTACGTGATGACGAGGCTGCTCGCCCGCGCCGACGCCGGAGAGAACGTCGCACTGGTCCCGGCCGTGCACCGCCATGTCGGCCGGCTGCTGGGTGCCAGGGCCCCGCTGCGCACGACGTAGGATCTCTGGGTGGCAACCCCCAAGATCGTCCTCTTCTACGTCTTCACCCCGATCGCCGACCCCGAGGCGATCCGGGTGTGGCAGCGAGACCTCGGAGAGGCGCTGGGGCTGCGCGGTCGACTGCTGATATCGAAGGACGGGGTCAACGGCACCCTCGGCGGCGACGTACGCGTGCTCAAGCGCTGGGCGCGGTCGTTCCGCTCGTACGCGCCGTTCGCCGACACCGACATCAAGTGGAGCGACGGCACCGGCGTCGATGCCGACGGGCGCAGCATCGACTTCCCGAAACTGAGCGTCAAGGTGCGCGAGGAGATCGTCTCGTTCGGGGCGCCGGGCGAGCTGCGGGTCGACGAGCACGGCGTCGTGGGCGGCGGTCAGCGCCTCACTCCCGACGAGCTGCACGAGCTGGTCGAGCGCCGCGGCGACGACGTCGTCTTCTTCGACGGGCGCAACGCGCTGGAAGCCCAGATCGGACGATTCCGCGGGGCCGTGGTGCCCGACACCGAGACCACCCGCGACTTCGTCCAGCTGCTCGACTCGGGCGCGTACGACGACCTCAAAGGCAAGCCGGTCGTCACCTACTGCACGGGCGGGATCCGCTGCGAGGTGCTCTCGAGTCTGATGACCGCACGGGGCTTCGGAGAGGTGTACCAGCTCGAGGGCGGCATCGTCCGCTACGGGGAGCAGTACGGCGACGACGGACTGTGGGACGGATCCCTCTACGTCTTCGACAAGCGCGGGTCGGTGGACTTCTCGCCCCACGCCGCCGTCATCGGCGAGTGCGTCGGATGCGGTGCCGCCACCCGGCGCACGGCCAACTGCCCCGATGCGTCATGCCGCACCCAGTTCGTCGTCTGCGAGGACTGCGACTCCGTGCGCTGCGAGCGCCACGCCGCCTGACGGCGTCAGGGCGTCAGCAGCGCCGGGTCGACGCGACCGCCGATGAACAGCGAACGCGGCACCAGGAATGCGCGAACGCGCGCGCCCCGGTCGACACTGTGCCGCAGACCTGCCAGCACCGTGCCGAGGGCGGCGTCGAGATCGTGCGCGGTCCGCGACGACGCACGGGCATAGTTCGCCCGCTCGACCGCGGCGACGATCGTGCGCATCGCCTCGGCATCCACCCGGTCATCCCGAATGAGGTCGTCGCCGCGCACCCGCGGAGTCTCCGCATCCGACAGCGGCAGATGCAGATCCTCCAGGGTGGCGCGCAGTTCCGCCCACGCGGCCGCCGCGTCGCCGCGTCGAGCACGCCCGCGACGTGAGGCGCGGACCGCGAGGCGGATCAGAGCCGGAAGCAGCAGCGCCACCAGCACGGCGAGCGTCGTGAGCAGCACCGGGGTGGGGTCCAGGGTGCGCAGCTGTGAGGTCGCGCCGGAGTTGTCCCCGGCATCCTGGCGCTCGATGTCGGGTCCCGAGCTGGTCTGCGCTGTCGGAGCGGTCGTCGGTGCGGGGGTCGCCGCCTCCGGAGAGCCGCCGCCCGTCGTGGCCGCCGCCGTGAACGCCGTGGGCACACCCAGAGAGGCGGTGGGCTCGAAAGGCACCCATCCGATGCCGGGGAAACGCACCTCGGGCCAGGAGTGCAGCTGATCGCTGGACACCGAATACACGGACTCGTCGCCGCGCTTCGTCTCGGTGAGCACACCGGGCAGGTACCCCACGACGATGCGCACGTCCATGTCGAGGCTCTCGGCCATCAGCGCGAACGCTCCGGCGAAGTGGATGCAGTACCCGGAGCGCACGTCGAGGAACTGCTCGACCGCGTCGGCGCCCGTGCCGTCGAAACCCTCGTCGACCGGCGTCTCGAGGGAGTAGGTGAACTCGCTGCGGAACCAGGACTGCAGATCGATCAGGCGGTCGTAGTCGTTGGTCGCACCTGCGGTGACCTCGGCGGCGGTCTCGCTGACCGCCTCGGGGATCTCGAACGCCTCGTTCTCCGGGTCCGTCGCCGCCTCGGCGGCGGGGATCGCGCGGATCTGCTCGAGCGAGGGAGAGACCTCGACCGAGCGCACCGTGTAGTCGCTGCCGACCGCATCCGCGGTGCGCGAGGCGAGGGTGCGATTGTCCGGACTCACCCTCCAGGACGCGGGGAGGCCCTGCACGTCGGTGGCGGGGTAGGGGACCGGCAGCCAGGCGCTCGACATGCGGATGACCCGGATCGACGTGTTCTCGTCGGTGGTCTCGATGTCGTCGGTCCACTCCGCGGGCCCGAATCCCTCGTCCTGGGACTGCAGGCCGCCGCGGTCCGGCTCCCACACGCGTCCGTCGAACTCGGAGAGGGTCGTGAGCCGGAGATAGGGCGCGGTGTCGGCCGTGGTCGCGACCGTCAGCACCTCGACCGGATTCGGCTGGCGCAGGTCGTCGCCGAGGCGCAGCGAGGCGTCGACGGTGACGCCGGCACCGGTACCCGCGAGACTCGCGGACACCGGGAGCAGGGGGGCCACCACGACGGTCACCGCGAGCGCGGCGACGCCCACGGCCATCCCGACCGCCACGGAGGAGCGTCGTGGGGACTCCGGGTCCTGGGCTCCCGAATACCGGAGCAGAACGAGGATCAGGATGGCCAGGGCGATGAACCACACGATGTCCACGCCGCCGAGGGTGACGATCATGGGAACCGCTCCGACGACGGCGGTCAGGAGCCCGGCGAGCACGGCTCCACGTTGCGCGACGAGCTGGTCGAGCAGCACGGCGACGAGGGCGAAGCCGGCACCCATCATGGCCTCGAGGCCGGGCGACGACGCGATCGGGGCGGCCCCGTAGACGATCTCCTCCCAGGCGGCGGACGCGAGCGTCTGGAACACGAAGACCGTCGAATCCGTCGGGATGACCCCGAGGACGGCGGTGTCGCCGGCGACCACCAGCACGATGAGCCCGGCGGCGACCACCACCTGCACGCCGATCGTGGTGAGATCGCGGACCCAGGACGCACGTCTGCGCATCGAGGTGCGCACGACCATCCCCGTGAGGGCGATCGCGACGATGACCAGGAGGACAGTGGACGCCCAGGCGCCCGGCTGGATGACAGAGGTGAACGGCCACATCGCGACGAGCCCAGCCGCCGCCGCGAGGACGGACGGCAGCACGGTGCCCGCGGGGAGCTCGTGCTCGCGACGCCACGGCAGCCGGGTCGAGCGCCGCGACCTGCGTTCAGTCCGCGACATCTGCGGCCTTCCGCGGACCGGCGTGGCTCGGTGCGGTGCGCTCGGGGAGGGCATCCGCCCATGCCTCGGCGATGTCGTCCGAGAGCTCCGCGAAGCGCCAGCCGTGCTGTCCGGCGGCCTCCGCCGCGCCGGGGAGGGCACCCGTGGCGAACAGCAGGGGCGCGGCGGCGCCGGAGGGGCGCAGGAGCGCCGCATCCTCCTCGTCCAGCTCGCCGGTGATGTACACGAGAGGGCCGGGAGGCGTGCCTCCGACGAGGGCCGCGATGTCCCGCGCGTCCCCGCGCGGAGCGACCAGCGCGAGGGAGACGAGCAGGCCGTCGCGGTCGTCCTCATGTCCGCGCAGGGTGCCGAGGAGCGTGCCGCCGCTGTCGATCACGTCGACGCCGTACCCCTCCTGCTCCAGATGCACGGCGACGGAGGCGCACATCGACACCGCCGCCTCGAAGGCGGGATCCGCCGCATCTCCCGGCCGTGCCCAGCTCCCCGCGCTGCGGTCGAGGACGACGAGCGCGTCCGGGCTCGATTCCTCCTCCTCCTGCCGCACCATCAGCTGCCCCCGATGCGCGGTCGCGCGCCAGTGGATACGACGCATCGAGTCACCGGGGATGTACCGACGCGGCGAGAGGTTGTCGCTGCCCTGGCCGAGCCTGCTCGACGAGGTCTGCGCCGTGCCGCCGGCGGCGCCCACCTTGACCGCGAGCGGGGCGAGAGCGAACACCTCGGGGACGACCGTCACGCTGCGGGTCTCACCGAAGGCCTGCTCGCGTTGGGCGAGTCCGAAGGGATCCACCGTGCGCAGCACGAAGGGGCCGACCGGCCACACGCCTCGGCGTACGCCGGTGATCGCATAGCCGAGCTGACCGGCCTCGGGCGGGTACTCGCCCGCGGCGTCGCCCGTCACCGCATCGGGCAGGACGTCTCGCCACAGTCCTCGCGGCACGCGCATCGCACGCAGCGAGACGCGCACGGTGACGCGCGAGGTCTCGGAGACGGTCAGCAGGTCGGTGGAGACCTGCCGTGCCACCGAACCGGAGCGACGGGGCAGTCGTACCGCGAGCACCGAGAACGCGGTCACGGCGAGGAAGAGCACGCCGACGTGCAGGAGGATCTGCGCGCCGACCAGGTTGGCGGCGATCAGGCATCCGAGGCCGGCGAGGAGCGCGGCCGTGCCCCGCAGCGTGAGCGTTCGACGACGAGGCATGGCGGCGGGGATCAGGAGCGGGCGGCCACGGGCACGCGAACCCGCTCGACGATCTGACGCAGCGCCGCCTCGACCGGCTGGGCACCGGCACGCTGCGCTCCGCGGGCCGGGAGCAGACGGTGTGCGAACACCGGGAGCAGGAGTGCGGTGACGTCATCGGGGATCACGAAGTCACGGCCGTCGAGGGCCGCCCACACCTTCGCGGCCCTGATCAGCTGCAGTGTCGCTCGCGGGCTCGCCCCCAGATGCAGGTTCGGGTCGGATCGTGTCGCCTGAGCGAGAGCCACCGTGTACTCCTCGAGCGCCGGCGCGACATGCACCGACCGCGCCCACGCGATCAGACCCGAGATCGACGCGGCGTCGGCGACGGGGGTGATCGACGCGAGGGGGTTCACGACGTCGCGCTGACGCAGCATCAGGGCCTCGGCCGCGGCATCCGGATACCCCATCGAGATGCGCATCATGAAACGATCCCGCTGAGCCTCGGGGAGGGCGTACGTGCCCTCCATCTCGAGGGGGTTCTGGGTCGCCACCACGAGGAACGGGTCGGGCAGCATGTGGGTCGACCCGTCGACCGTCACCTGTCCCTCCTCCATCGCCTCGAGCAGTGCGGACTGGGTCTTGGGGGAGGAGCGGTTGATCTCGTCGGCGATCACGATGTGCGCGAACACCGCGCCGCGCTTGAACTCGAACTCCCGATCGACGGGGTTGTAGACGCTGACCCCGGTCACATCTCCCGGCAGCAGGTCGGGGGTGAACTGGATGCGGCGGACGGTCGCATCGACGCTCGCGGCCAGAGCACGCGCCAGCATGGTCTTGCCGACGCCGGGGACGTCTTCGATCAGCAGATGGCCCTGGGCGAGCAGGCAGACGAGGGCGCTGCGCACGGCATCGGGCTTGCCGTCGATCACCCGTCCGACCGAACCGAGGATGGCAGTCGTCTGCGCGGCGAACTGCTCGGCGTCGGCGACGGCCGGGGTCAGGGGCGGATTCTCTGGCATGCGTTCCCTCTCGCGTGGGCGCTGCGGTGCGCGTGAACCGATCGTAACCCGGCTCCCTTCGGATGGGGTGACAACGGTCGCCGCATCCGAAGGGCGCGACGTCGATGATCGGCCGGTCTGTCGTAGAGGGGGTCCGCGCATCGGCTAGACTCGTCCACGGCTCTCCGCGTGGCGGCATCCAGGCCAATTCCCCCAGGGCGGAAACGCAGCAAGGGTAACCGGGCTCTGCTGGGTGCGCGGAGGGCCGCTTTCTTTTTGTCAGCGTCCTCCGGGGCAGTCCTGCCAGGATCGTGACGTGACAGGGCCAGACGTGATCAGAACCGCCGACTCTCCGCGCTCCCGCGCACTCGGTCGTTTCGCATCGCCCGTTCTGCTGGTCGCAGCCATGTGGCTCATCCAAGCCGCCGATGCCGTGCTCCCCGGATCCTTCACCGGCTTCGGCCTTCGTTCGTGGGATCTCACCGGCCTCGGCGGCATCGTCGTCGGTCCTCTCCTGCACGCGGACTGGGCACACCTGATCGGCAACACCGTGCCGCTGCTGGTGCTCGGCTGTCTCGTCGCCGTCGAGGGCGCACGGCGATTCTGGGCGGTGACCGCGTTCGCCGCGGTGATCGGCGGCCTCGGCACCTGGATCCTGAACGCGCCGGGGGCGCTCACCGTCGGCGCCTCCGGTCTCGTCTTCGGGTATTTCGGCTACACGATCATGCGGGTGTTCGCGCCCGGTCGGGTCTCGCACCGGGTGCTGTACGCGGTGATCGCGATCATCGTGATCGGACTGTACGGAGGATCGATGCTCGCCGGCGTCGTCGGCGTGCGCGAGGGCATCTCCTGGCAGGCGCACCTGTTCGGTGCCGTCGGCGGCGGGCTCGCCGCTCTCGTCGGTCGGCGGCCGGTGCCGAGGGCGCGCGCGGGCGGAGTCCGGGGCGGATGAGCGGCACCGGGGGAGGGCGCCGTTCGACGGCGCGTCGGCGCACAGGATCTCGGGTCGGGACAGGATCACGGGCCGGCGGAGGATCTCGGGCCGGCGCGGCGAAGCGCCGTGGGCCGTCTGCGCGGGCCCGCTCGCGCCGCAGGCGGATGTCGCCGCGCCGTCGTGCGCAGCGCAGGATCAGGCGGATGCGGCTGCTGCGGCGCATCGCGTGGTCGTCGGCCGCCGTCCTCGCGGTGGCGCTCGCCGCGGTGCTGATCCCTCTGGGCCTCGCCCACGAGAAGCCGACCGCGATCTGCGTGGACGATCCGCGCACGTTCCCCGCCGCGGGGATCGAGGGGTGGCAGGGCGAGCAGCTCGAGAACGCCGCGACGATCATGCAGACGGCCACCGCGCTCGGGTTCGGCCGCGACGGGCAGATCCTCGGGGTGATGACGGCCATGGGCGAGAGCAGCCTGCACAACATCGACTACGGCGATTGGGAGACGCGGGGATTCACGAACCCCGACGGCAGCCGCACGACCAGCATCGGACTGTTCCAGCAGCAGGAGTGGTGGGGACCCCCCGAAGCGCGGATGGACCCGGCGACCGCCGCGACGCTGTTCTACGAGCGGCTGGCGCGGGTCGCGGACTGGCCCTCGATGCCCCGCTCGCACGCCATCCACCGGGTCCAGATCAACACCGACCGCGACTACTACTCCCGGTACGAGTCCGATGCGGTGTCCGTGGTCGACGCCCTCTCCGGCCACTGCTGAGAGGCGCCGCAGACCCAGCCCCGCCATAGCAGCGTGCGCCTAAGGTGGGACTGTGGCGCAGAGCATCTACATCACCTCGGCCGAAGGTCATACCGGCAAGTCCACCATCGCCCTCGGCGTGCTCGATGCGCTCATGCGCGTCACGCCGCGGGTCGGGGTCTTCCGCCCGATCGCACGTTCCGTGACCGAACGCGACGACGTGCTCGAGCTCCTGCTCGCCCACGACGGCGTGCAGCTCGACTACGAGGACTGCATCGGCGTCACCTACGACGACGTCCGCGACGACCCGGATCGTGCGCTCTCGAGCATCGTCGCCCGCTTCAAGGCGGTCGAGGCCCAGTGCGATGCCGTCGTGATCATCGGCAGCGACTACACCGACGTGGCCAGCCCCGCCGAGCTCGGATACAACGCCAGGATCGCCGCGAACCTCGCAGCCCCCGTCCTGCTCGTGCTGAGCGGCCGTGACCAGCGGCGTCAGGCCGAGCAGCTCGGGACCACCACCGCCCGCACGCCGGCCGCGGTGGGCCAGATCGCCGCGCTCGCGCTCTCCGAGCTCGACGTCGAGCGGGCCGAGCTCTTCGCCGTCGCCGTGAACCGGGCCGATCCCGACGCCCTCGAGGCGATCGAAGACGCCGTCGCCGCGGTGCGGCCGGAGAAGACCACCCCCGTGTGGGCGATCCCCGAGGACCGCGCCCTCGTTGCGCCGTCGATCGACGGCATCCTGACGGCCGTCGACGGCCGTCTCATCAAGGGAGACCCCGACCGGCTCGCTCGCGAGGCGCTGACGATCGTCGTCGCCGGGATGTCGATGGTCAACGTGCTCCCGCGGCTGACCGAGGAGTCGGTCGTCGTGATCCCGGCCGACCGCACCGAGGTGCTGCTGGCGACGTTGCTCGCCGACGCCTCGGGGACGTTCCCGCGGGTCGCCGGCATCATCCTGAACGGACCGTTCCCCCTGCCGGAGCCGATCGTGCAGCTGCTCGACGGCTTCACCTCGACCGTGCCGATCATCGCGACCGATCTGGGTACCTACGACACCGCGGTGCGGGTGATGGGAGCACGGGGGCGCATCTCACCGGAGTCGCGCGGCCGCTACGACCGTGCGCTCGGGCTCTTCCAGACCCACGTCGACATCACCGAGCTCACCACGCAGCTCGGCCTCGCCGAGTCGCGGGTCGTGACGCCGTTGATGTTCGAATACGGCCTCATCGAACGGGCGAGGGCCGACAGGCGGCGAATCGTGCTGCCCGAGGGCGACGACGACCGGATCCTCCGCGCCGCGGCGACCCTGCTGGCACGCGAGGTGGCCGATCTCACCATCCTCGGCGAGGAGTCGGCCGTGCGCGCGCGTGCGACCGAGCTCGGAGTCGACATCTCCGGTGCGCAGGTGATCAGCCCCACGGATCCTGAGATGGTGGAGAGGTTCGCGACCGAGTACGCCAGGCTCCGTGCGCACAAGGGGATCACTCTCGCGCAGGCCGCCGACACTGTTACGGACGTGTCGTACTTCGGCACGATGATGGTGCACCTCGGCCTCGCCGACGGCATGGTCTCGGGTGCGGCCCACACCACCGCGCACACGATCCGCCCGTCGTTCGAGATCATCAAGACGAAGCCGGGCGTCACCGTCGTCTCCAGCGTCTTCCTCATGGCGCTCGCCGACCGGGTGCTCGTCTACGGCGACTGCGCCGTCATCCCCGATCCGACCAGCGAGCAGCTCGCCGACATCGCGATCTCGTCGGCGGCCACCGCGCAGCAGTTCGGGATCGAGCCGCGCATCGCGATGCTGTCGTACTCGACGGGCGAGTCGGGGTCGGGCGCCGACGTCGACAAGGTGCGCGCCGCGACGGCACTCGTGCACGAGAGGGCGCCCGAACTGCTCGTCGAGGGTCCTATCCAGTACGACGCGGCGGCCGACGCCGCGGTCGCGAAGGCGAAGCTGCCCGACTCCGCCGTCGCCGGCCGCGCCACCGTCTTCGTGTTCCCCGACCTCAACACGGGCAACAACACCTACAAGGCCGTGCAGCGCTCCGCCGGCGCCGTGGCCATCGGGCCGGTGCTGCAGGGACTCAACAAGCCCATCAACGACCTCTCCCGTGGGGCGCTGGTCGACGACATCGTCAACACCGTGGCGATCACGGCGATCCAGGCGCAGGCCGAAGGAGTGACGGCATGAGCGCCATCCTCGTGATCAACAGCGGCTCCTCGTCGTTGAAGTACAGCCTCATCGACATCGAGGACGAGACCGAGCTCGCCGCCGGTCTGATCGAGCGGATCGGTCAGGATGCCAGTGCGATCCGGCACACCGTGCGGCCCGCCGCCGGTGCGGGGGCCGCGACCACGATGCTCGACGCGACGTACGACTCCGAGCAGCAGCTCGCCGATCACGATGCCGCCTTCGCGGTGATGTTGGAGCAGTTCGCCGCGCACGGTCCGCTCCTCGACGAGTATCCGCCGGTCGCCGTCGGGCACCGCGTCGTGCACGGCGGCGCGCGGTTCTACGCGCCGACGCTCGTCACCCCGAACGTCGAGGAGCAGATCGAGGAGCTCGCGGTTCTCGCTCCGCTGCACAACCCGGCGAACCTGGCCGGGATCGTCGCGGCGAAGGCGGTCTTCTCCGACGTGCCGCACGTCGCGGTCTTCGACACCGCGTTCCACCAGACGCTCCCGCCCGCCGCGTACACCTACGCGATCGACGCCGAGCTCGCCGCCGCGCATCGGGTGCGACGCTACGGATTCCACGGGACCAGCCACCAGTTCGTGAGCGAATCGGCCGCCGCGTTCCTCGGCCGCGATCTCGGCACGCTCCGCCAGCTCGTCTTCCACCTCGGGAACGGCGCCTCGGTCACGGCCGTCGACGGCGGGCGGTCGGTCGAGACCTCGATGGGCCTGACCCCGCTGGAGGGCCTCGTCATGGGCACGCGCTCAGGCGACCTCGACCCTGCCGCCCTCGTGCACCTCTCGCGTCGCGCCGGGTATTCGATCGACGATCTCGATGCGCTGCTCAACAAGCGCAGCGGTCTGCAGGGGCTCGCCGGACGCAGCGACATGCGCGACATCCTCGCCGGTCGCGAGAGCGGCGACCAGGCGGCGACGCTCGCGTTCGACGTCTACATCCACCGCCTGCGCGCCTACGCCGGGGCCTACATCGCCCAGCTCGGCGGCGTCGATGTCATCTCGTTCACCGCGGGCGTCGGCGAGAACGCTGCGGCGGTCCGCGCCGAGGCGATGGCGACCCTCGGATTCGCGGGCGTCGTCATCGACGCCGGACGCAATGCCGCGCGTGAACGCGGCATCCGTCGGATCTCCGCCGACACCTCCTCGGTGGCGGTGCTGGTCGTCCCGACGAACGAGGAGCTGGAGATCGCCAGACAGACCTCTCGCCTGCTCTGACCCATCCGATCCCGGGGGTGTGCGGCGGTGCCGTGCCGCACTACGCTTGCACAGTGGCACGGAGAGGTGCCGGTACCCCTCACCCGTTCCCCACGGAGGCTCCTGTGCCCGAAGCCCTGCCCGATCTGCTCCGCGCCGACGGCGTCCTGTTCGACCTCGACGGCGTGCTGACCCCCACCGCCGAGGTGCACATGCGCGCCTGGAAGGCGGTGTTCGACGAGGTGTTCGAGCGCCTGTCGCTGACCCCCGAGTACTCGGATGCCGACTACTTCGACTACGTCGACGGCAAGAAGCGCTACGACGGGGTGGCGAGCCTGATGCGCAGCCGCAACGTCGAGATCCCCTGGGGCGCCGTCGACGATCCGCCCGAGGCCGAGACCATCTGCGGCATCGGCAATCGCAAGAACGCGGCCTTCGCCGCCTCCTTGCGCGCCGAGGGCATCGCTCCGTTCCCCGGCTCGCTCGCGGTCGTCGAGAAGCTCGCCGCCGCCGGCGTGCCGCTGGGCGTCGTCTCGAGCTCGAAGAACGCCGAGGAGGTGTTGGCCGCCGCCGGCATCCGCTCGTTCTTCCGCATCGTCGTCGACGGAGTCGTGGCCGAACGCGATGACCTCGCCTCCAAGCCCGCCGCCGACATGTTCCGCGCCGGCGCGATCGCCCTGGGCGTCGACCCGGCGCGCAGCATCGCCATCGAGGATGCGACCTCGGGCGCGGCGTCCGCCGCCGCCGCCGGATTCGCCGACGTCGTGGGCGTGGATCGCGGCGCGGGGGCCGATGCCCTGCGTGCCGCAGGAGCCACCGTCGTGGTCGAGGACCTCGACGCGTTCCTCGCCGACGCCACGCACGAACCCGCACAGACCACCGCACACCAGGCCGCCCCTTCCGGCACCGAGGAGACCGCATGATCGCCCGCGACCGCTTCCCCGTCGACCCCTGGCGGCTCATCGAGACGCGCTACTCCGAGGACGGCGTGGGGGAGACCCTCTTCGGCGTCGGGAACGGCTACCTCGGTCTGCGCGGCAATCACATCGAGGGACGCGGAGCACACGAGCACGGCACCTTCATCAACGGGCTCCACGAGACCTGGCCGATCCGCCACGCCGAGCAGGCCTACGGGTTCGCGGAGGTCGGGCAGACGATCGTCAACGCACCGGATGCCAAGGTCATGCGCGTCTACGTCGACGATGAGCCGATCTCGTTCGACGAGGCGGACGTGCGCGAGTACCGGCGCACGCTCGACATGCGCACCGGCGTGCTCGAGCGCGTCGTGGTCTGGGAGACGCCCTCGGGGAAGCGCGTGCGGATGCGCGACGAGCGCATCGTCAGCTTCGAAGAGCGTCACCTGGCGGTGCTGCGCCTCGAGGTCGTCGTCGAGAACGCCGACGCCCCGGTCACCGTCAGCTGCCAGATGATCAACCGTCAGGACGGGGCCGGCGTCTACGCGGGCACCCCGAACGAGGCGAAGAGCGGGTTCGACCCGCGCAAGTCCGAGAAGATCGCCGAGCGCGTGCTCGAGCCGGCGGAGTACTGGCAGGACGGCCTGCGCTCGGCGCTGTCGTACTCGGTCTCGGCGTCGGGGATGACCGTCGCGGTCGTCGCCGACCACATCATCGAGACCGAGAACGACTACACCTCGCGCACCCTCATCGAGGCGGACATCTCGAAGAACGTGTTCCGCGTGCAGGCCAAGGCGGGCGTGCCCATCACGGTCACCAAGCTCGTGAGCTACCACACGTCCCGCGGTGTCCCCCCGCGCGAGCTCGTCGACCGCTGCCGTCGCTCGCTCGACCGGGTCGCGTTCGAGGGCGTGCAGGCGCAGTTCGACCGCCAGGCCGAATGGCTGGCGGCCTTCTGGGAGCGGAGCGACGTGCAGATCGGCGGGCACGACGACATCCAGCAGGCGACCCGGTGGTGCCTGCTGCAGCTCGCCCAGGCCTCCGCGCGCGCCGACGGCACCGGCGTGCCGGCCAAGGGCGTCTCGGGATCGGGCTACAGCGGCCACTACTTCTGGGACACCGAGATCTACGTCCTGCCGTTCCTCACCTACACGTCGCCGCAGTGGGCCAGGAACGCCCTGCGCGCCAGGGCGCTCATGCTCCCCGCGGCACGCCGCAGGGCCTCGCAGCTGAACGAGGCCGGCGCACTGTTCCCGTGGCGCACCATCAACGGCGAGGAGGCATCGGCCTACTACGCCGCGGGCACCGCGCAGTACCACATCAACGCCGACGTCAGCTTCGCGCTGGGCAAGTACGTCCGTGCGACCGGCGACGAGGACTTCCTGCGCCGTGAGGGCATCGACATCGCGATCGAGACGGCGCGACTGTGGGCGACGCTCGGCTTCTGGCGCACGTCGCGCCTCGTCGCCGACCCGAGCGACGACGGCGTCGAGACCTTCCACATCCACGGGGTCACGGGTCCCGACGAGTACACGACCGTCGTGAACGACAACCTGTACACGAACGTCATGGCCCGCTACAACCTGCGCTATGCGGCGCGGGTCGTGCGCGAAGCGCGCGAGGCGAACGGCGAGGAGTTCGCCAGGGTCGTCGAGCGCACGGGCCTCGCCGAGGGCGAGGCGGAGGGATGGGAGCGCGCCGCCGACGCGATGTTCATCCCGTTCAGCGAGACGCTCGGCATCCACCCGCAGGATTCCCTCTTCCTCGAGCGCGAGGTCTGGGATCTCGCGCACACGCCGCCCGAGCAGCGGCCCCTGCTGCTGCACTTCCACCCGCTGGTCATCTACCGGTTCCAGGTGCTCAAGCAGGCGGATGTCGTGCTGGCGCTCTTCCTGCAGGGCAACCACTTCACGCCCGAGGAGAAGAAGGCGGACTTCGACTACTACGACCCGCTGACCACGGGCGACTCGACGCTGTCGGCGGTCGTGCAGTCGATCCTCGCTGCGGAGGTCGGCTACCAGGATCTCGCCCTGCAGTACTTCCGGCAGTCGCTCTTCGTCGATCTGCACGACCTGCACCACAACGCGGCGGACGGCGTGCACGTGGCCTCCGCCGGAGGCGTGTGGACGGCGCTCGTGTGCGGCTTCGGCGGTATGCGCGACTACGCGGGCGAACTCAGCTTCGATCCGCGCCTTCCCGCCGACTGGCCGTCGCTGTCGTATCCGCTGCAGTGGCAGGGGTCGACGCTCCAGATCACTCTGACCACCGACGAGCTGCGCGTGCACGTGGGCTCCGGGGGTCCGGTCTCGTTCACCGTTCGTGAGGTCGCCTACACCGCCACCTCCGACGAGGACGTCGTCGTGCCGCTGGCCGACCAGGGTCCGCGCATCGAGGGACGCCCGTCGCTGCGTCAGTTCGCGGATGCGCTTCGCGACGACGGCACCCTGATCTCGGCATCCGTGCCGGTGATCACGACCGTCATCCCGGTGATCGAGCCGATCGACTGACCTCGCCGATCGGGGGGTCGCGGTGACGTCTGTCGCGCCGCGGCCCCGATCGGCGGGCGGGCCTGCCTGAACGTCCGTGGCACGCCGTAGGCTGGTGTGGTGACCACAGCCCTCTACCGCCGATACCGCCCCGAGTCGTTCGGCGAGATGATCGGGCAGTCCCAGGTGACCGAACCGCTGATGACCGCCCTGCGAGGCGACAGGGTCGGCCACGCCTATCTGTTCTCCGGACCGCGCGGATGCGGCAAGACGACCTCCGCCCGCATCCTCGCCCGGTGCCTGAACTGCGCCGAGGGCCCCACCGATGTCCCCTGCGGCACGTGCCCGAGCTGCGTCGAGCTGTCGCGTGCGGGTGGCGGATCGCTCGACGTGGTCGAGATCGACGCGGCCAGCCACAACGGTGTCGACGACGCCCGTGATCTGCGCGAGCGGGCGACCTTCGCCCCCAGCCGCGACCGCTACAAGATCTTCATCCTCGACGAGGCGCACATGGTGACGCCGCAGGGATTCAACGCGCTGCTGAAGCTCGTCGAAGAGCCGCCGGAGCACGTCAAGTTCATCTTCGCGACCACGGAGCCAGAGAAGGTGCTCGGCACGATCCGCTCGCGCACGCACCACTACCCCTTCCGGCTGGTGCCGCCGGCGGCGATGCTCGAGTACGTCGAGAAGCTCTGCACCGAAGAGGGCGTCGTCGCCGAGCGCGGCGTGCTGCCGCTGGTGGTCCGCGCCGGCGGCGGGTCCCCGCGAGACACCCTCTCGCTGCTCGACCAGCTGATCGCCGGCTCCGATTCCCCGGCCGGTTCAGAGACCGTCACCGTGGCGTACGAGCGGGCCGTGGCGCTGCTCGGGTACACCCATGCGGCATTGCTCGACGAGATCGTCGACGCTCTGGCCGCCGCCGACGCCGCTGCCGCCTTCCCGGCGATCGACCGCGTCGTGCAGACGGGTCAGGACCCGCGTCGGTTCGTCGATGATCTGCTCGAACGACTCCGCGACCTCATCGTGATCGCGGCGGTCGGGGCCGGCGCCTCCTCGGTGCTGCGCGGACTCGCCGAAGACGAACTCACACGCATGCGTGCGCAGGCCGAGTCCTTCGGCTCCGCACGACTGTCGCGCACGGCCGACGTCGTCAGCGCTGCCCTCGACGACATGTCCGGCGCGACATCGCCCCGACTCCACCTCGAGCTGATGGTCGCGCGCGTGCTCGCCGCGGCGACAGCTGTCGCCGCACCGGCGACGTCGGCGACCGCCGGAGCTGCGAGCGCGCCCGCACGGCAGACGCCGTCTGTGTCCGAGCAGGCGAAGTCGTCTGTGTCCGAGCAGGCGAAGTCGTCTGTGTCCGAGCAGGCGAAGTCGTCTGTGACCGATCAGGGAGGGTCGGCCGTGGCCGAGGCCACTCCTCCGTCGGATGCCGGCGATGGCACGGCAGGCGCCGCCACGCCCGAGTCCGAGTCGCCCGAGTCCGTGTCGCCCGCGGCCGACACGACCGCGGCTCCGGCGCCGGCCTCTGCCGCATCCGCGCCCGCCGAGCCCGCCGCCGCACCGGCCGGTCCGGTGAGCTTCGAGGCCCTCACCGCGGCCTGGCCCGCGATCCTCAAGCGGCTCGAAGACGTCAGCCGCACCTCGTGGCTCCTGGCCACCGCCGTGCAGCCCCTGGCCTTCGTGGCCGAGACCGAGGTGCTCACGCTCGGCTTCGCCAGTCAGCACGATGTCGCCAAGTTCAAGGGGACGACACCGGGATCCGGGCCCTCCGACCACCTGCGGAGCGCGATCGAACAGCAGCTCGGGGTGCGCGTCAAGTACCTGCCCGCGCCGATGCCGGCCGGTGGTGCACCCCGTCAGCCCGCGACTCCCGCCGCCGGCCGCCCGAGCGCCGACGCCCCCGCATCGGAGCCTGCGTCAGCGCGCCCACCGCGCACTCAGACACCGGCCGCCTCGACGGGCCCCGTGACGGAGTGGGCGGTGGCCGCTATTCCGGCATCCGTCGATGCTGCTCCGGCCGCGCCCGCAGCGCGGACGTCGACGGCAGTGGCCACTCCGGTCGCGCCCGCAGAGCAGATCGAGCCCGTCGCCCCGGTCGACCCCGCCATCCCGGCCTCCCCGGCCTCCCCGGTGGCAGGCAGCGCGGCGCCGTCGCTCGACGGACCGGCCCCGAGCGACGAACCGCTCTATCCTGTCGACGAGGAGCCGCCGTACTTCGATGACGAGCCGCCGTACGATCCGTCGTACGAGCCCGCACCGAGCGGCCCCACCCCGGCGCGGGCGCAGAACTCCGCGCCGGCGTCTCCGCGGTCGGCGACCGCATCCGACGCTCCCGTGCAGGTCACGGGATCGCCGGTGCGCACGGTCGCGGCGGCCGCACCAGCCCCGGTCATCACCGAGCGTGCCCCCGGCGGGGGAGTCCAGCGCTACGGTGAGGCCGTGATCCGCCAGGTGCTCGGCGCGACATTCGTGCGCGAAGAGCCCTACGAGCCCCCGACGAGGTTCTCCTGATGTATGACGGAATCGTTCAGGAACTGATCGACGAGTTCGGCCGGCTCCCCGGAATCGGACCCAAGTCGGCGCAGCGCATCGCCTTCCACATCCTGCAGACGCCGACCTTCGACGTCGCTCGGCTCTCCGAGCTGCTGGTCGAGATCCGCGTGCGCGTCCGGTTCTGCGAGATCTGCGGCAACGTCGCGGAGCAGGAGCGCTGCACGATCTGCCGCGATCCTCGTCGCAACCCAGCGCTGATCTGCGTCGTCGAAGACGCGAAGGACGTCGCCGCCATCGAGCGCACACGCGAATTCCGAGGTCTGTACCACGTGCTCGGCGGCGCGATCAGTCCGATCGCCGGCATCGGGCCCGATGATCTGCGCATCGCGCAGCTCATGACGCGTCTCGCCGACGGCACGGTGCAGGAGGTCATCCTCGCCACGAACCCCAACCTCGAAGGCGAGGCGACGGCCAGCTACCTGAGCCGCCTGCTCACCACGATGGAGATCACCGTGTCGCGCCTCGCCTCCGGACTCCCGGTCGGCGGCGACCTCGAGTACGCCGACGAGGTCACCCTCGGCCGTGCGTTCGAGGGACGGCGCGTGCTGTGACCCCGCAGGGCGGGTTCACCCGCCGCGGGTGGCTGCTCTTCGCAGCGATGGCCCTGCTGTGGGGTGTGCCCTACCTCTTCATCAGCATCGCGGTCGAGTCGCTCTCGCCGCCGGCGATCGTCGCGGGGCGCACACTCATCGCCGCGCTGATCCTGCTCCCGTTCGCCCTGCGCGGGGGCGCATTGCGCACGGCGCTCAGGCACTGGCCCTGGGTCCTCCTGTTCGGCGCCGTCGAGATGGCCGGGCCGTTCGTGCTGCTCGGCCACGCCGAGATGACCCTGCCCTCGGGGATGACCGGCCTGCTCGTGGCGACCGTGCCGCTGTTCGCCGCGCTCATCGCCCTCGGCGGGGGAGATCGCGGTGTGCTGCGCCCCACCCGCGCGATCGGCCTCCTCGTGGGTTTCGTCGGGGTGGCGATCGTCGTCGCAGGACCAGGGCTCTTCGGCGGCCAGGTCAGCCTGCTCGCCGCCGGCGAGGTGCTCCTCGTGGCGGTCCTCTACGCCATCGCTCCGTTCATCATCGCGCGCAAGCTCAGCGACGTCCCCTCCCTCGGCACCATCACGCTCTCCCTGCTCATGATCGGCGTGATCTACCTGCCGATCGGAATCCTCACCCAGCATCGGATGCCGACGCTGCCCTCGCTCGCGGCGCTCCTCGCGCTGGCCGTCATCTGCACGGCGGTCGCCTTCCTGGCCTTCTTCGCGCTCATCCGCGAGGTGGGACCCGTGCGGGCGCCGCTGTTCACCTACGTCAATCCGGTGGTGGCGATCCTTCTGGGAGCGCTCGTGCTGGCCGAGCCGCTGACGCCGGGTCTGCTGATGGGCTTCCCCCTGATCATCGCCGGATGCTGGCTCGCGGCCACCGGCGGTCGCCTGCGTGCATCGAAAGCGGTGCCGCCGGCATCCGTCGCTCCCGATCTCACCCCCGCTCCGCTCCCGCCCGCTCCCTGATCCGTCCGGCTCCCGGTTCGGCCGCGCCCGTCACATGCGCGGCGGGGCATGTGCGCCGATCGTAGAATGGGCGTGGGCGGATCCGCCCGACATCCCCGGGAGTGAACGTGGCCCTCATCGTGCAGAAGTACGGCGGCTCATCCGTCGCCGACGCAGAGAGCATCAAGCGCGTCGCCAAGCGCATCGTCGACACGCGTCGCGCAGGGCATGACGTCGTCGTCGCGGTGAGCGCGATGGGCGACACCACGGACGAGCTTCTCGACCTCGCGAACGAGGTGGCCCCGATTCCCGCGCCTCGCGAACTCGACATGCTGCTCTCCAGCGGCGAGCGGATCTCGATGGCGCTGCTGGCCATGGCGATCCATTCGATGGGCTTCGAGGCGCGCTCCTTCACGGGCAGCCAGGCGGGCATGATCACCGACTCGCAGCACGGAGCGGCCCGCATCGTCGATGTCACTCCGGTGCGACTGCGCGAGGCGCTCGACGAGGGCGCGATCGTCATCGTCGCGGGCTTCCAGGGATTCAACCGCGACACGCGAGACATCACCACGCTCGGACGCGGCGGCTCCGACACGACCGCAGTCGCGCTCGCCGCGGCGCTCTCCGCCGACGTCTGCGAGATCTACAGCGACGTCGACGGCATCTTCACGGCCGACCCGCGGGTCATCCCGAAGGCACAGAAGCTCGACCACATCGGCAGCGAGGAGATGCTCGAGCTCGCGGCCAACGGCGCCAAGGTGCTCTACATCCGCGCCGTCGAGTACGCACGCCGTCACGGCGTCCTGATCCACGCCCGGTCGACGTTCTCGTCGTCCGAGGGCACATACGTTCTGGGCGAGGGTATGAAGAACCCTCGCGAAGCCGAGGGAGCAGCACCCATGGAAGAACCGATCGTCGCCGGCGTCGCCACCGATTTCGGCCAGGCCAAGATCACCGTCTCGGGTGTTCCCGACGTTCCGGGCAAGGCGGCGGAGATCTTCAAGATCGTGGCCAAGTCGGGTGCCAACGTCGACATGATCGTGCAGAACGTGTCTGCCACCGGACGCACGGACATCTCCTTCACGGTGCCGAAGGCGGATTCGGCGGGGGCGCTCAAGGCACTCGCCGGAGAGCAGACCGAGGTCGGATTCCAGAACCTCGTGCACGACGACCAGATCGGCAAGCTGTCGGTCGTCGGTGCGGGCATGCGCACGCACTCCGGCGTCTCGGCTGTCCTGTTCGAGGCGCTGTCCGCGGGCGGCATCAACATCGAGATGATCTCGACCTCCGAGATCCGCATCTCGGTCGTGCTGCGCGACACCGACCTCGCCGAGGCGGCGCGCACCGTGCACACCGCGTACGGTCTCGACGGCGACGCCGAGGCGACCGTCCACGCCGGCACCGGCCGCTGACCCCCGCCGGCCGGCCGGTCCTCGGCTCGCGGGCGGCACGGTAGACTCACCGAAACCCTGACATCGGCGCCAGGCGCGGCATCCGCATCCCGACGTCGCGCCCGAAGCCTCGACTGCTGCACTGCACGACGCCAAGGAACATCATGACCCGCATCTCCGACTCAGGACTCTCCGTCGCCATCGTGGGCGCCACCGGCCAGGTGGGCACCGTGATGCGCGAGATTCTCGCCGAGCGGTCCTTCCCGATCCGCGAGCTGCGTCTGTTCTCCTCGTCGCGCTCCGCGGGCACCGCCATCGAGTTCGGCGGCGCGACGGTCATCGTCGAAGACGTCGAGACGGCCGATGCCGGCGGCATCGACATCGCCCTCTTCTCGGCGGGTGCGACCGCCAGCCGCGCGTACGCCCCGCGGTTCGCCGAGGCCGGAGCCGTCGTCGTCGACAACTCCAGCGCGTGGCGCAACGACCCCGAGGTGCCGCTGGTGGTCAGCGAGGTCAACCCGCACGCGATCGACGAGCGCCCGCGCGGCATCATCGCCAACCCGAACTGCACGACCATGGCGGCGATGCCCGTGCTCAAGGCGCTGCACGCCGAGGCCGGTCTCGAGCGGCTCATCGTCTCGACGTACCAGGCTGTCTCCGGTTCCGGTCTCGCCGGCGCCCAGGAGCTGCTCGGTCAGGTCGAGGGAGTCCTCGCCCAGGGCGACACGCTGCGCCTCGTGCACGACGGGTCGTCGATCGACTTCCCGGAGCCCGAGAAGTACGTCGCCCCGATCGCCTTCGACGTGATCCCCTTCGCGGGCAACCTCGTCGACGACGGGCAGAACGAGACGGATGAGGAGAAGAAGCTCCGCAACGAGAGCCGCAAGATCCTCGAGCTCCCGGACCTCCGCGTCGCGGGTACCTGCGTGCGCGTCCCCGTCTTCACCGGCCACTCGCTGTCGATCAACGTCGAGTTCGCGCGTGACATCACGCCGCAGCGCGCCGCCGAGGTGCTCTCCGCCGCTCCCGGAGTCGTCCTCGACGAGGTGCCGACGCCGCTGCAGGCCGCGGGCAAGGACCCGAGCTTCGTCGGACGCATCCGTGCCGACCAGTCCGCTCCCGAGAACAAGGGGCTCGTGCTGTTCATCAGCAACGACAACCTGCGCAAGGGTGCGGCGCTCAACGCCGTGCAGATCGCCGAGATCCTCGCCGAGCGCCTGGCGGTCATAGCCTGACGGCATCTCCGCCATACGGATCCGGTCTCACCGGACCGGTCCGTATGGTCTGCCGTGCCCCGACCGCGAACTAGACTGTCGTGGTGACCGAAACCGTCGATGTCGTCTTGATCGGTGGTGGCATCATGAGCGCCACCCTGGGTACCCTCCTGCATGAGCTGCAGCCGGATTGGAAGATCGTCGCGTTCGAGCGACTCTCCGACGTGGCGCAGGAGTCGTCGAACCCGTGGAACAACGCTGGAACGGGGCACGCGGCCCTGTGCGAGCTGAACTACATGCCGCAGCAGAAGGGCGCGCCGCTCGACCCGGCGAAGGCCGTCTCGATCAACGAGCAGTTCCAGCAGAGCCGCCAGTTCTGGTCGTCGCTCGTCGACCGGGGAGTCCTCGACGCCCCGTCGACGTTCATCAACGCCACGCCGCACATGACGTTCGTGCGCGGCGAGAAGGACGTCAAGTATCTCAAGGACCGCTACGAGGTCCTCAAGAAGCAGCCGCTGTTCGACGGCATCGAATACAGCGAGGACTCCCGCGTCATCAACAAGTGGGCGCCGCTGCTCATGCAGAAACGTCGCAAGGGCGAGCCCTTCGCCGCGACGCGCGTGCCCGCCGGCACCGATGTCGACTTCGGCGCGCTGACGCATCAGCTCTTCGACCACCTCACGGATTCCGGCGTCGCGCTGCGCACCAATCACGAGGTCAAGAGCCTGAAGAAGCAGAAGGACGGCACCTGGCTCGTCAACTACCGCACGACCATCGGACGCACGCCGAATCAGATCAAGGCGCGGTTCGTGTTCGTGGGTGCCGGTGGCTGGGCGCTCAAGCTCCTGCAGCGCTCGGGCATCCCCGAGATCAAGGGGTACGGCGTCTTCCCGATCGGCGGTCAGTTCCTCAAGACCTCGAACCCGAAGATCGTCGCCCAGCACAAGGCGAAGGTGTACTCGCAGGCATCCGTCGGCGCGCCGCCCATGTCGGTGCCGCACCTGGACACCCGCGTGGTCGACGGCGAAGCGTCGCTGATGTTCGGACCGTTCGCCACCTTCAGCCCCAAGTTCCTGAAAAACGGCTCGATGCTCGACATCGTGTCGCAGGTGCGCCCGCACAACCTCATCCCGATGCTGCAGGTCGCGGTCAAGAATCCGGATCTGATCACCTACCTCGTCGGCGAGCTGCTGAAGAACCACTCCAAGAAGGTCGACAGCCTCCGCACGTTCATGCCGACGGCCGAAGACGAGGACTGGACGCTCATCGACGCCGGGCAGCGTGCGCAGGTCATGAAGAAGGATCCCAAGAAGGGCGGGATCCTGCAGTTCGGCACCGAGGTCGTCGCGGCGGCCGACGGGTCGATCGCGGGACTTCTCGGTGCCTCTCCCGGTGCATCCACCGCTGTGCCGATCATGCTCGATCTGCTCAAGAGGTGCTTCCCCGAGGAGTACCCCGGATGGGAATCCGAGCTGCGCGCACTCATCCCCACCTTCGGCGAGCAGCTGAACAAGAATGCCGCGCTGGCCGAGAAGTCCCTCGCCACCACGGCATCGACGCTCGGCATCAACGAGTAGCGCGCCGGTGGCGAAGCTCTACTTCCGCTACGGGGCGATGAATTCGGGCAAGTCCACCTCGCTGCTCCAGGCCGCCTACAACTACGAGGAGCGCGGACAGCACGTGCTGCTCGCGAAGCCCGCGGTCGACACCAAGGGTGCGTCCGAGATCGCGAGCCGTCTCGGCGTGACTCGCGAGGTCGACTATCTGATCGCCCCGGACGCTGACGTCCGCGCGCTCTTCGACGCCCACCGCGAGCGGGTGCGGGGGGAGTCGGGCGCCGACGTCGCGTGTCTGCTCATCGATGAGGCGCAGTTCCTCACGGGCGAGCAGGTCGACGATCTGTTCCGCATCGCGATCGAGGACCGCATCCCGGTCATCGCCTACGGCATCCGCAACGACTTCCTCACCCACGCGTTCCCCGGGTCCGCGCGGCTGCTCGCCGTCGCGCACTCCCTGGAGGAGCTGAAGACGATCTGCCGCTGCGGCCGCAAGGCCGTGTTCAACGGGCGCGTCATCGGCGGACGCTTCGTCTTCGACGGCGACCAGGTCGCGATCGACGAGGGGGCAGACGGATCCACCGCTCCCGAAGTGACCACCTACGAGTCGCTCTGCGGGGCCTGC